>NZ_JBFBBD010000007.1:0-173213 GCF_040689515.1 Streptomyces sp. NPDC051173 | reverse complement strand
CGTTCACCACCAGCCTGATCTTCCTCGGCCTGATCCTGGCGACGGTGGTCTACCTGACGGTGACGCGCGCGGATGTGACCGAGACCCACGAGGCGACCCACGCCGCACAGGTCACCAGCAACCCGCGCAAGGAGCGCATCTCGCTCGCCGGCTTCGGACTGCTGGCCGTCGCCACCGCGGGCCTGCTGGTCTGGGCCCACGCCCAGCCGCACGTCGGCCCGGCGCCGGAGACCGACACCACCTCCACCGTCCAGCTGCCTCCGGGCCAGGCGGTGAAGAACTTCCCACCCGCGAAGGTCGGCGCGCTGCGGACCCTCGCATCCACCTCGCTCAAGGACGCACGCTCGGGGGACGCGGCCGGGGCCCACGCGGCCGCCCAGTCGCTGCGTGACCTGTGGGATGCCGACCAGGCCTCGCTGCAGCCGCTGGACCAGACCGGCTGGACCTCCATCGACGCCCAGATGGACAAGGTGCTCAAGACCTTCGGCATCGACCACCCGAACCCGCCAATGTCGCCGGCGCAGCAGGAGAGCGAACTGCAAGCCCTCCAGGCGGACCTGGGCTGACAGACCGCCCAGCGCCCGGCCGGCCCGTCAGGCCGACGGGCTCGCCGCCCAACGACGCGAACACGCCCGCATCCGCAGCGAGAAGCGCCTCCGCCGGGGCGGACGCCCTCTCGCCGCGGCAGACTGACCAAACCGGCCAGCCTATGCGGTCAAAGCACTAGCCGTGCCGCCCGACCCGGGCCAGCGCCGGGACGAAGCGCGCCGCGTCAACCGTGCCGACGCCCGTCGCCATGTCGAACCCATCGACCGCCTTGTAGCCGACAACACCCTGGTAGCTATTGTCCGTACCGTCGTTCACGTCGACGATGCCCGTGCCCGGCCGGCCGTCCGCGGCCCGGTCGTAGAGCGTGTACAGCGCGTCGTGGATGTTCCCCAGCCGGTGCCCGGCTGCCTGGTCGGCGAGGGCGACGATGCCGGAGAACAGCGGGCTGGCCTCGCTGGTGCCGCCGGAGACGTCCCAGCCGGTGGCGGCGGGGTCGTAGCTGGAGTACACCCAGGCACCGCCGTTGACCGCGGCGGCCATGGAGATGTCCGGGGTGCCGCGGCGGTCACCGACGACGTCGGCGACGCCGTCCTGGAAGTCCGGGCGGCCGAAGACGTGCGACTGGCCGCCGCCGCCCGCGCCGTTGTCGTTGTAGACGCTCTCGGGGGCGGTGCGCTCGCCCTTGTCGTTCAGGTGCAGCTGGGTGCCGCCGACCGAGGTGACCAGCGGGTCGGAGGAGGGCCAGGAGTTGACGCGCTCCTTGTAGTAGCCCTTGCCGTCCGCGGTGTTGTCGGTGGCGCCGCCGTCACCGGAGGAGGCGAGGACGGTCACGTTCTTTCTCTGGGCCGCCTTGAAGGCGTACCGCAGGTTCTTGATGCTGGAGAAGTCGCCCTTGTCGAAGCCGGGGAAGGTGTTCTCCGTGGCGCCGAAGCTCTGGGTGATGACGTCGCCGACACCGTGGTCGATCATGAACTTCTCGGCGTCCATCATCTCCGGCAGGCCGGTTGTGCCCTCGGTCTCGGCGACGGCCGTCTCGACGAGCACGATCTTCGCGTCCGGCGCGACGGCGTGTGCCATCTCGACGTCGAGGGTGGTCTCGCCGGCCCAGCCGGTCATGTCCGTGTTCTTCGGGTCCCAGGCGGGGACGTTACCCCACTTGACGACCTTCACCGGGGTGCTGGCCATCCCGAACTGCTTGCTGTAGACGTCCAGGTCGTGCTGGATCGTCGGTGAGCCGAAGGAGTCCACGATCACGATCGTGCGGCCCTTGCCCGTGACGCCCGCCTTGTACAGCGGGTCGAGGTTGTACGCCTTGCGGTACTGCAGCGGGTTGTAGCAGGCGATCTTCCACTTGGCCTGGCACTCCGTGGTCGGGACCGGGCTCGCCTGGCCGTGGACCAGCTGGTGACCGGCGACGGCCGGGATCACCTTGGTGTGCGGGACGGCGGCCTCGGCCGTCGCGCCGGCCTGCGGAAGAGCCGCCGCGGCCAGAGCGGCGGTACCGGCGGCGACAGCGAGGACGCGCAGCCGGGGGCGGGCTATGTGCATGGAGTCTCCCTCTGTGGGGGCGGAGCCGCGAGGAGCGGCTGCCGCGATCCCATCGGGCGATCATGTGCAGAACAAGAGCGTTTGTCCCTTGATGCCGAATGCTTTACCTGGCGCCGAAACCTTGGATTTTTCATGGACGTTCCATGGTGAAGTTGCGGCGTGTCGCATACCTGTTCGATGCCCGGCGCGCTCCGTGAGCCGTGCGGGGAGACACTGGGGGAAGGGCCCCGGGAGGGGCCGGGGGCGGACGGGACACCGACCACCGGACACCCCGAGAAAGCAGGCACCACCATGGCTTTCCGCGGCAGAAACCCATCCGCCGAGCCGGCGCTCGGCACGTCCGCGACCGCGTTCTCCGCGGGGATCCTGCTGCTGCGCCTCATGCTCGGCCTGATCATGATGTCGCACGGCTCGCAGAAGCTCTTCGGCTGGTTCGGCGGCGGGGGAATCAGCGGCACGGGGAAGTCGTTCACCGAGCTCGGCTATCCGGCCGGCAGGACGATGGCCGTCATCGCGGGCCTCAGCGAGGGCCTGGGCGGTGCGGGGATCTTCCTCGGCCTGCTCACCCCACTCGCGGCGGCCGCGCTCCTCGGCACGATGATCAACGCGCTCGACGTGACGTGGGACGGCGGCTTCTTCGCGCCGAAGGGCGTGGAGTACACCCTCCTGATCGCCGTCACAGCAGCCGCCCTGGCCCTCACCGGCCCCGGCCGCCACGCGGTGGACCACTACCTCCCGGTACTGCGCCACCACCGCCTCTCGTACGGCGTCGCGGCGATCGTCCTGGCCGCGGTGGCGGCGTGCGTGGTGCTTTTGCTTCGCGACTAGGGGTGCGCCCCGGGTTTGCCGCTCCCGAAGCCACGGTCCGCGCGGTCCGCCGCGATGCCCCCGGCCGGCCAGGAGGTGGATGAGCCCCTGCCTCAGTAGGCGATTTCCCCTTCGCCGCACAGTCAACTGGCTGCCCTGCGGCCGCTGACGCCACCTCCCGGTGAACAACCCGACCTGGGTTCACTACTCAAGATCAACTCGACCGCCGACGAGCCTGCTTCATCTCACGGTCGACGACCCACGCGTCGGCGACCGGCCCGATGCGGCCGAGCTTGTCGGGATTGCCCACCCCACGGATGGTCACTGGAGCTGGTAGCGATCGGGCTGGTCGACGGCCAAGAAATCTCCTGCCTTAACTCCGGAGACAAACGCCGACCATGCGTCGACACCCAGGACGAGTGCGGGGCCGTGAGAATTCTTGCTGTCACGCGTCGCCACCACCTCACGCAGCACCGCGATCTCGACGCACTGCCCATTTCCGCTGCTGTAGGAGCTCTTTCGCCATATAGCCTTGGAGAATTCGGTCCGGCTCATCGGTGTTACCTCTTCTCTCACTGCAGCTCCTTGGCCAGCGAGGCAATCAAGCTCGACGTGTCATCAGGGCTCAGGGCCACTGCGCGCAGGTTGTCGAAGATCGCCCCATACCGGCGCACATCCGCTTCGGCTTCGAGGAAGAGGTCGCCAGCCATGCTGTCGATGTAGATGATCTCAGGGTCTTCCACTTCAGGGAAGCTCATCAGCACGAACGAACCCGGCATGCCCGCGTGGGCTCCGGCGCCGAACGCAATGACTTGAAGCGTCATGTGCGGGTCCGTAGCCACCGTCGCCAAGTGCCGCATCTGCTCGTGCATGACGTCCGGGCCGCCGACGACACGCCGTAGAGCCGCCTCATCCATGATCGCCCACATATGCAACGGGTCACCCTTGGCAAGCACGGCTTGCCGTTCCACTCGCGCCTGGACCCGTTGCTCCACTTCTCGGGTACTCGCCATCGGCAACACACCCTTGATCACGGCGCGCGCGTAATCTTCGGTCTGCAACAGACCCGGAATAAAAAGAGATTCATAGTTGCGCACCGCACGCGCCTCAGCCTCGAAGCTGATGTACGCAGTGTATTCCTCGGGCAGTTCACTGTGATACGGCCGAAGCCACCCTTGCGTGCTGGCCCCTTGTGACAGTGCCAGGATCTCGCCACGTTGAGGTTCGGGCACTTCGTACAGATTGAGCAAGGCGATCAAGGTTCGCCGCTGCGGCCGAACGCGCGCCGTCTCGATCCGATAGAGGGTCGCCGTGTTGATGCCCGTATGCGCTGAGACATCCTCCCTGGTCAGCTCCACGCCGGTGCGCAACCGTCGCAGCTCGGCAGCCAGACGTCGGAGACGAACGGTTGGCATCTGACGCTTCGTAGGCATGCCTACCACCCTTTCATTTGCACAGGAGGCACGGCGATTCTGACCGGCAACTGCCCATGCTTGCAAGCGTAGTTCGCACATGCATGCCATGCATTCTCACACCTTGCATGCGACTGGTCAGCGGGTGCATCCCGACTTCCCCGGTCGCCCGATGTGACAGATGCGTCACACCGAGGTGATCTTGGCGATGCGCCATGCCCAATCGGCGACGCGGGAACGACAGACCCCGGCGACCGTGCGACCGGTCCCGGGGCGTGACCAACCTGAAGGAAGCAGGTCGACAGTGGTCAAGCTTATCGTTCGTTGCCTCGAACGGATGAGGGCGTTGCTCGCCCCCGACGCCCCCGGCCATCCCGCTCACGTACCTCCCGACCCGCAGCCCGCAGAGCATCGGTCCCCGAGCCTTCCTGACTGGCCGACGGACAGCGGCAACGGGCCCGTGCGGGTATGGGTGACAGCCCACGGCATCGACCTTCGCGCCCGCGAGGCGGGCCGGCAGGCCCCCTGCGCGTGCTGCACCCCGTCTGAGGAGGTACGGCCCCTATGACGCCTGAGGTGGGCTCGTTCGTCGTGGACACGCGCCGGGGTGCGATCGGGGAAGTGATGGGCCACGAAGGGCCACGGCTACAGCTCCGCCCGGCGTCCGGCGGCCGCGAATGGGAAGCCGAACCGGACGACGTACGTCCCGCGACGGAAGCCGAGAAGCTGACCGCGAAGGTCCGGGCAGCCAACTCGGGGAGCAGGTGGGGAAAGTGAGTGCACACGCCGTGATCCGCTACGCGGACTGGATGATCAGCCCGGAGACCGCACCGGAAGCTCCGGCGATCGTCCACGAGTTGCAGTGCACGACATGCAGATCGTCGTCCGAGGCGAACGAGGACTTCGAAACGGTCCGGAACTGGGCGTTCCAGCACGTCGGCCGCCACCCGTCCCACACCGCCTACCGGGAGATCATTCACCGCTTCTGGCGAGCCACCTTGGTCCGGTAGATGAACCTCTCGTTCGATTCGATAGTCAAGCGAGCGCCCTTCGGGCGCCCGAACCACCCATACAGCCAACAGGAGGAGTGTTCAGTGAATTTCCTCGGCCAGTTCGCACAGCGCGGCGGGCACGGAAAGCCCCCGGAGGAAGGCGACGGTCACCCCGGCCGGCCCTGGACGCCGACCCAGGAGCCCACCCCCGACGGCGATCGGCCCGACGAGGGCGGGAAGCACGGCAAGTGACCACGCACTCCGTTGAGCAGGAGAAGCGGCCTTCTCGTGAAGAGCTGGGCCGCTTCCTCCTCGAGTCCGGGTCCATGACTCCGGACTGGACGCCGGCTTTCGAGGCCGTGCCTCGGGCGGCGTTCCTGCCCGATCTCATGTGGCCACACGACATGGAGACCGGCCGCGATGTCGTGGTCGACCGGACCCGCGATCCCGAGGCTTGGCAAGGGCACGCGGACTCCAACAACCCGATCGTGACCCAGTGGGACGACGGAGCACACGAGGGCACGGACCCCGGTACCTCGTTCAGCTCGTCGTCGTCGATGCCCAGCGTCGTCTTCTCCATGCTCGCGGACCTGGACGTCCACGATGGACAGCGGGTGCTGGAGATCGGCACCGGGACGGGGTGGAACTCCGCACTTCTCGCCCATCGGCTCGGCGCTTCCAACGTGGTCACTGTGGAGGTGGACGGCGACGTCGCGTCGGCCGGGCGGGAGGCGCTGGAGAGGTTCGGTCTGCCGGTGGAGGTGGTGCACGGCGACGGGTTCCACGGGTTCGCCGACCGGGCCCCCTACGACCGGGTCATCGCCACCTGCGGCCTGCGGACCATCCCTTACGCCTGGCTGGAGCAGACGACCCCGGGCGGCGTGATCCTCGCCCCCTGGGGGACGTACTACGGCCCGAGCGAGGCAACGGCCCTGCTGGTGGTCGCCGGGGACGGCCGGAGCGCCTCGGGTCCCTTCACGCGTCCGGTCGCGTTCATGCGCATGCGGTCGCAGCGTCGCGGCTGGCCCCGGCACGGCGAGTACGTGCCGGCGGGGGCGATGGAGGCCGCCGACAGGTCCACCACCAGGATCGGCGAGGACGGGTTCTCCAGCATCGAGAGTTTCGACGTGGTCGGCTTCGCCATGGGCCTTCGCGTGCCCGACGTCGTGCATCTGGCCGACCGCAAGAAGGACGGCCGACGCCCGGTCTGGTTCTACGGCCTGACAGACAAGTCATGGGCAGTCGTGGACTTCCGCGACGACCGGAAAGAGGCCACGGTCCACCAGTCCGGACCCCGGCGCCTGTGGGATGAAGTGGAGGACGCCTACCACTGGTGGGTCGACCGCGACAGGCCCGGATTCGAGAGGTTCGGCCTCACCGTCACAGCGGACGGCCAAATCCCGTGGCTGGACGATCCTTCCAACACCTGGCTCCCATAGGGAGGTTGTGCCTTCACCTTGCTGCGGCACCCGTCCGCGTTGTCCCACCAGAGGCGCGCGGACGGGGTCCGCGGACCGTCCCGCCATCGCGGCTCCGGAGAAAAGGCCCCCCATCCGCACACCGTTCGACCCTTGCGAACACTGTTCGGTCATGCGTACAGTGTTCGCAACGAGACGCACCCGCAACAAGAGGAGAGAGCACGCCATGACCTTCGATCTCGCCCACTGGCAGGCACGGTTCGACGAGCTGCGCGCAGCGCACCGCGTGCCCGGGGCGACGCTGGCCGTGCTCGTCGGAGGGGACGTCCACGAGTTCGCCAGTGGCGTGCTGCACCGGGGGACGGGTGTGGAGGCGACCACCGACTCCGTCTTCCAGCTCGGGTCGA
Organism: Streptomyces sp. NPDC051173; assembly: GCF_040689515.1. NCBI lineage: Bacteria > Bacillati > Actinomycetota > Actinomycetes > Kitasatosporales > Streptomycetaceae > Streptomyces > Streptomyces sp. NPDC051173. The sequence goes on along the minus strand of NZ_JBFBBD010000007.1, from coordinate 166,080 downwards.
TAGCCAAGGTCTACACCGCCACGCTGGTGATGCAGCTCGCCGAGGACGGCGCGCTCGATCTGGACGCCCCGGTGGTGGACGTGCTGCCGGAGTTCGCCGTGGCCGATCCCCGGGCCACCCGGGCCATCACCACCCGGCAGTTGCTCTCCCACACCGGTGGCCTCACCTGCGACTTCACCCACGACACCGGGCGCGGCGACGACTGCCTCGCCCGTTACGTGGAGGCCGCCCGGGGCGTGGCGCTGGACTGCCCGCCCGGCACCGCCGTCTCGTACAGCAGCGTCGGTTACAACGTGCTCGGCCGCATCGTCGAGGTGCTCACCGGTCTGACCTGGGACGAAGCTCTCAAGCAGCGGCTGCTCGGCCCGCTCGGGCTCACGCGGACGATGACGCTGCCCGAGGAGGCGCTGGCCTTCCGGGCGGCGATGGGACACCTGGGCGAGCCGGGCCAGGACCCGGAGCCGGCGCCCGCGTGGGACATGATGCCGCGCTCGGCCGGCCCGTACGGCCGGGTCATCGCCTCCGCCGCCGACGTCGTACGGCTGGCCGCGATGCACCTCGACGGCGGCACGGCCCAGGACGGCACGCGCCTGCTCTCCCCCGGCACGGTGGCGGCGATGCAGCGCCGCGAGGTCGATGTCCCCGACAAGTGGACGGTCAGCGCGGACGGCTGGGGGCTGGGCTGGACGCTGTACGACTGGGACGGGATCGCGGGCTTCGGCCACGACGGGGCGTCGATAGGGCAGTACGCCTATCTGCGGGTGGTGCCGGAGGCGGGCGTGGCCGTCGCGCTGCTGACCAACGGCGGGGCCGCCCGCAAGCTCTATGCCTCGCTGCTGCGCGAACTCCTCGCCGAACTGGCCGGGGTGCGGATGCCGGACTCCCTCGCCCCAGCGGAGCGGCCGCCCGTGGTCGACATGGCGCCGCTCCTCGGCACGTACCGCCGCGAGGGCGTGGTCATCACCGTCTCCGAGCGCGACGGCGCGCCGCACATGGTCTACGAGTTCGTGGACGGCATGAAGGACTTCTCCCCGCCGCTCGACATCGACCTGGTGCCGGTGTCCGAGACGGTGTTCGCCGGGACGGGCGCGGGCCCCTCCTTCAGCGAGGACTGGATGCCGGTCGTCTTCTCGACGCTGGCCGACGGCACGGGGTGCGTGTACGTGGGCATGCGGGCCGCCCCGAAGATCAGCCGCTGACCGGGGCTCGGTGCGTGCCGGGCGCAACGGATTCCCCCGCGGTTCGTTGAGGACAGTTGAGGACTGGGGGGTCCAAGGCCGAGGGAGCGCGATGCCGGCACCACCGCCCGCCCTGAGCGTGCGCGACGTACACAAGGCGTACGGATCCCACGAGGTGCTGCGGGGCGTCTCGCTCGCCCTCGCCCCCGGCACCCTCGCCGGGCTGGTCGGGGAGAACGGCGCGGGCAAGACGACGCTGCTGCGCATCCTGTGCGGGCAGCTCCCCGCCGACTCCGGGACGGTGGAACACCTGGGGGCGCTGGGCTACTGCCCCCAGGAGACGGTGCTGAACGACTTCCTCACCGTCGAGCAGCACGTGCGCTACTTCCGCTCCGCGTACGACCTGGACAACGTGGACCGCGCGGAGGAGCTCCTGGAGGAGCTCCACTTCACCGAGTACCGCCACACCCGGGTCGACGCCCTGAGCGGCGGCACCCGGCAGAAGCTCAATCTGACGCTGGCCCTGATGCACGACCCGCAGGTGCTGCTGCTGGACGAGCCCTACCAGGGCTTCGACTGGGAGACCTACCTGCGGTTCTGGGACCTCGCCGCCCGGCTGCGCGACCGGGGGCGGTGCGTCCTCGTCGTCTCCCACCTGGCCTGGGACACCGAGCGGCTGGACGAACTGCACCGGCTGCGCGACGGGGTCGCGGCCCGCTGGGAGCCCGGCCGCGGCACGTCGGCGGGTTCCGGGGCCGTGCGGTGAGCCGGGCCCGGTCGCGGCTCGCGACGGCCGTCGGCTTCGCCCTGCTGGAGCACGCGCGCAACCGCTTCGCGCTCGTCCTGGTCGTGTTCTACATCCCGCTGTGGCTGACGCTGGAGCACTGGTTCGTCACCTCCGATCCCGCGACGTTCCTCCTGCGCGCGACCGGGGCGCGGCTGGCGGTCAACGGCGGGCATCTGACGATGGTGTCGGGGGCGGTCAACACGGTCACGCTGATCGTCGGGTTCATGATGTTCATGACGACGTTCAAGTCCTTGGCCTTCGACACCCGCCTGGTGCTCGCGGGCTATCCCCGGTTCCATCTGCTGATCGCCAAGGTCGTCGCGATGACGCTGGCGGCGGGCCTGATCGCGGGCTACGCCACGGCGGTGGTCTGTTACTACTGGGACCCGGTGCAGCCCGACCTGCTGGCGATCGGGCTGTTCACCGCGGCCGTCGCCTACGGCGGGATCGGCATCCTGCTGGGCGCGTTCCTGCGGAGCGAGCTGGCGGGCATGTTCGTCATCATCATGGTCAGCCTGCTGGACACCATGCTCCAGAACCCGATCAGCAACCCCGCGGCGAGCAAGGACGGTGTGAACCTGCTGCCGGAGTACGGGCCGACGCAGGTGAGCGTGGCGGCGGGCTTCACACACTCGGTGCCGTGGGGGCAACTGCTCCTGGGGCCGCTGTGGTTCGCGGGGGCGTGGCTGCTGGGCACGGCGGCCTTCCACCTGCGCACCCGCGACCACCGCCAGGTGCTGCGGACGGCGGCCGCGCGGGTCTGAGGCGGCGGGCGGGCGAGGGGGCCGCCCCTGCCCGCCCGCGCCGTCAGGCCGTCGCCAGTTTGGCCGCGTGCGTCAGCAGCTCCTCGTACACCGCGGGCCGGTCCTCGTCGATCACCGGTGAGCCGATGCCGAAGTCCCCGTTGATCCAGCGCGCGGTGACCCCGGGGTTCGCCGACTCCGTGCCGTCGTGCAGGAAGACGTGCGGGCTGCACCGCACCCTGCCGTCGCACGCGGCGCGGTACTGCTCGATCACCGCCCGCCGTGCCGTCCCGGTGTCGAGCGCGTCGGCGAGCGCGTCCGCGTCCACCGCCCCGGTGGCGCGTGCCGTGTCGAGGATGACGTGCCGCATGGAGATGCACCGGCCCTCCGCCCAGAAGGCGCGCCGCAGGGCCAGGTCGAGTTGCTCGCTGGCCCGCCACCCCTGGGCCTTGGCGGCCTCGACCGCCTCCAGCGCGGGCAGCGTGGTGACGGGGTAGGTCCAGTCCGGGCCCTGCCACAGCCGCCAGCCGGCGTCCGGCTCCAGCGCGCCGAGCACGGAGATCTCGGAGTCCACGCCGGGGCGGGCGTTGACCTCCTCGTTGAACAACTCCAGCGGGAAGGCCCGCAGGTCGAACCAGATCCGGCCCTCCAGCCCCAGCCGGCGCCGCGCCGTGTGCAGGCGGTGCACGGCGACGTGCGCGAAGGAGCAGTTCAGGTCGGTGAAGACGACGACGGTGTCCGGGCTGTCCGGCAGCCGGGGATCTCCGCCGGCCGCGGTGTCGGGTGTGTGCTTCACATCTCTCCTCACGGGGAGTGCCTGGAGCGGGCCCGGCCGCGAGCCGGGCCCGCTCCAGGCACCTTGTCACGGCGTCCGGCGCGCCGTCACGGTGTTTCCGTCACGCGCAGCAGCCCCCACCAGCCCTCGCAGACGCCCCAGTGCAGGTTGCCGGTGCGGTAGGCGTAGTCGCCGGGGTAGTTGGCGCGGAAGCGGACGGTGCGGGTGCTGCCCGCGGCGAGGGCGCCGATGGTCGAGACGTACGGGCCGCGGCCGGTCCCGGAGCCGTCCCACACCTGGCCGTGCACGGTGAAGCACTGGTTGCGGCTGCGGGCCCCGCCGACGGCGAGGTGGATGGCCACCTGGTCGCCGGCCCGGCACCGGAGCAGCGGGGTGGGCGGGGCGGGGTCCGCCAGCACCGGGTGGAGCGGGTGCAGGGCGGCGGTGCGGTAGTTGTACGCCTTCTGGCCGTCGTCGTCCCTGCTGTCGGAGAACAGGTCGGCGACGGGCTGGGTGAGGTCGCCGTCGTGGAAGAGCCGCAGCCCGTCCTGGCTGATGAGCACCAGTTCGTGCACCGGCTCCGCGTTGAGCCTGCGGACGACCGCCTGTTCGCCGGTCCAGCACTCCGCGCCGGAGTCCGGGTCGTAGGGGGTGGCGTCGGCGGCCTCCACGACGAGGGCTCCCACCAGGCCGCGGCGCATGTGGGAGACCACGTCGGCCTGGTCGCGGAGCAGGGCGACGCCGGGCTCGGCGGCGTACCAGTGGTAGGTGCGCGAGCCGCCGGGCTTGACGGTGCTGTCCTCGTTGTGTCCGGCGTGGGCGCCGTCGTCGGTCTGGACGTCGTAGCGCAGGCGGGTCGGGTGCAGGGAGACCCGGCCGGAGATCACGCGGGAGCCGGGGTCGTCCTTGGCCAGGAGCGGTGGGTCGAAGGCGCTCGCGGGCGGGGGCCCGTCCAGTTCGTTGACGAGGGTCACCTCGACCCATTCGCCCTCCCGGCAGCGCAGCACCAGCGGGCCTTCCTGCCGGACGCCGTCGACTTCGTAGACGAGCCCGTACGGGTCGACGCGCTTGTCGCTGTAGAGGATGTCGCGGGCCTTGGCGCGGACGGTGAAGCGGCGGACGCGCTGCTTGGGCGGCAGGTGGCCGAGGACCGGGGAGCCCGGGAGCAGGGCGGGCAGGCCGTCCTGGGGGCTGCCGTGCAGGCGCAGCAGTCCCCAGCAGCCCAGCCACAGGTCGTCGGTGGCGCCGAACGACCAGAGGTGGTCGCCCGGCCCCTGGCGGGGGTCGAGGTCGAGGTCGCCGACGTTGGAGATGCCCAGGGTCAGCTGGTCGCGCCAGGGGGTGTCGGGGCGGCCGCGCCACTGGCGCCAGCGCAGCCCGTTGGTGGTGAAGCTGTGCTGGAGGTCGTGCGAGCCCTGGAGGACGTGCAGCCGGATCTGCTCACCGGGGTAGGCGTGCAGCAGGGGGGTGCCCGGGTCGCCGTGGACGCCGCTGGCGAACCAGTCGGCGGGGTCGCCGCCGCGCTCCGAGAGGGGTTCGCAGCGGTAGTTGACGGCCATCACGCCCTGGTCGTCGGGGCCGCCGGGGGTCGGGGGCGGGTTGATGGGGCCGCCGCCGTGGCCGCCGGGCATCGCGCCGTCCATCTGCATGTGCTCCACGAGGGGGACGAAGTCCGCCACGGCCAGCACGAATTCGCGGAACTGGCCCTCGGGGCGCTTGATCACGGCCTGGGTGCCGCGGCGCAGCGGTGTCGTGGGGTGGGCGGGCTCGTACCACTCGGCGTCCTCCGCCTCGGCGATCATCGCACCGAAGAGGCCGTGCCGCTGGCGGTAGTTGGCGAGCAGGTGGTCGTGGAAGAAGACGGTGCCGAACTCCTCGTTGACCCACCAGCGGTAGGTCCAGGAGTTGTAGCGGCCGAAGTCCTCCGCGCCCTGGTCCACGGTGGTGGTGCCGGAGATGTAGTTCCAGCCGATGCTGGAGCCGTCGGAGATCAGCGGGTCGTATTTGACGAGGTGGGTGTGGAGCCCGCACTCGGGCTGGAAGGGCAGCGCGGGGTCGAAGGCGCTCTCCTTCTGGGGGCCGGTGGGCAGGGCGTTGGTGAGGGTGAATTCAAGGATCTCGCCCTTGCGGGCCCGGATGACCAGCGGCTCGATGGTGCGTTCGCCCGCTTCGAGCTGCCGCCGGAATTCCTCGAGACCGCCCGCCTCCTCCAGCTCCTCGGCGAGGACGAAGAAGTGGCCGCGGTGGTCGTGCCAGGTGACGGCGTGTTCGGCGGTGGGGTCGCCGTGGTAGTAGACGGTGCCGCTGGCGGCGACCAGGTGGTAGCGGCGCACGGGCGCGTCCGGTGGGCCGATCTTGGTGAACGCCTCGCCGGGCTGCGGGTCCTGGCAGAAGGCCGCGGCCTCCAGCGGGGTGGGCTCGCGGCCCATGCCCAGCGGCTGGTGCGGGGTGCGCGGCGGCCGGGGCGACTTCTGCGGGTAGGCGGCGGCTTCCCGCATGAAGTTCGGGAAGCCGGGCCTCTCGGGCGTGGGCAGCGGCGGCGGGGCGCGGTGCGGGAGCGGGGTGAGGGCCGTGATCGGGGTGCCGTCGGGGTAGGTGCCGGTGCCGTCCTGGAGCGTGTCGAACATCCGGAAGAGGCCCCACATGCCCATGTGGAAGTGGACGTACATGTGGCAGTGCCAGATCGCGTCGCCGACGGCGGCCTGCGCGGAGCCGAGGCCGCCGATGAGGTCCAGGGTGAGGCCCTCCTGGGGGCTGATGCTCACGGAGTCCACGATCGGGGACGCCGGGTCGCCCGGGTCGGTGTGCCACTGGTGGAGGTGGGTGTGGAAGACGTGGGTGTCGCGCATGCCGCCGTGGACGAGCCGGATCACCGCGGGGTCGCCCTGATAGCCGCGCAGCACCGGGGTGGCGGGGTCGCCGAACATCCATGAGCTGTGGTGCATCTCCTCGCCCGTCTGGGCGTCGCGCACCGGGTCGAGCTGCCCGCTGTCCAGCATCTGCTGGTAGCGGTACATCCGCCATTCCATGGGCTCGATGCGGAGGTTGACCGGGAGCATGGCGTTGTTGGGCGGGGTGAGGTCGCCGAGGGTGTCCGGGCCGGCCCGGTGCGCCCTCGCGGCCACCGACGGGTGGGACATGGGGCCGGCTGCGTCCATGGCGGCCGTGGAGGCCATGGACGCCGTGCCGCCCATGCCTCCCGTGCCGCCCATGCCGCCCATGCCGCCCATGGGGGGCATCACGGTGGAGAGGTCGGCGGGGTTGTCGTTGCTGGGGTACTCCATCATGAAGATGACGAACTCGCGGAAGCTGCGGTCGGGCAGGTGCACGTCCGCGTAGAGCCCGGAGGCGAGGTCGCTGCCGGTCTCCGGGTCGGTCCAGGTGGCGTCCTCCGACTCCACCACGAGCGCGCCGATCATGCCGTGGCTCTGGCCGCCCTCGCCGCGCGGGTCGGCCATGTCACCGAAGTGGAAGACCCCTTCGTGCTCGCACACCCACTCGTAGACGCGGGTGCCGCCGGGCGGGACGCCGGTGTCGGGGTTGCTCCCGACGGCCAGCCCGTCCTGGGTGCGGGCGTCGTACTGCACGCCCTGCATGGTGATGCCGGTGGGGCGGTCCAGCTCGTTGCTCAGGCGCACACGCAGTCTTTCGCCGCGGCGCACCCGCAGCACGAGCGGGCGGGCCAGCGGGTTCGGCTTCGGGACCCGGTCGGGCTCCTTGAGGTAGTCCGGGAACGGCGAGGGCCAGGTGGCGGCGACCGCCCGCAGCTCCTCGGCGTCCTCGGCGAGGGTGTAAAGGGCGCCGTTCGCGTCGTAGTCCCCGAACTCGTTGTAGGCGATGGGGACGTGCAGGGCGACGACGTCGTACGTGCGTGTGGGTGTTGCCATCAGTTGTGCTCCCCCGTGATGTCGTACGTGCGCGCTTGCGCTTGGTGGGTGAGGTGGAGAGTGCGGGGTGGGAGTGGGACGGGGTGGGGCCCGTCAGGCGGCGGTGCTGTGCGCGAACCGCGTTATCTCTTTGCCGTCGGAGAGGACCCGGCCCTCCCAGCGGTAACTCTGCTGGAACGGGCCGTCGTCGCAGGCGCCGCCGTTCCGGGTGAAGGTGAGGACGACCCGGTCGCCGCGCCGCACCGTGACCTGGTCCTCGATCGGCAGATAGCAGTGCTTCCAGCTGTCGGAGGCCGTGCGCTCGGCGATCCCGTCACCGGAGATGTCCAGGGCCACGGTGTCGGACAGGGTGGCCACGAAGTAGCCCTTGAAGCCGCTCAGCACGCCGTCCCGGTGCACGGTGAAGACGAGCGGCACCTGGTACGACGCGGACGGCTCGCCCTGCTCCAGGTCGTAGACGCGCACGATCCGGGGCGCGGCGAGGTGGCCGTCCAGCGGCAGGACCACGTCGTAGTAGAGGTCGAAGGGGCCGCGGGCACCCCGGCTGCGGAGCAGCTCGGCGAAGTGGCCGGCCCCGCCGCCGTCCTGCGGCAGCCCCGCCCGCACCTGGGCGTGGGCGCGGGCGGCCGTCACCGGGACGAGGTAGCTCTCGACCCGCCGCGGGAGCATCGTCCCGCCGGGCACGAGGAAGCGGCGGCGCGCGTCGGCGAGGATCGCGCCGAAGCCCTCGTTGTCGGCGAGGTTGCCCATGATCTCCGAGATGACGACGTCGACCCGCTCGGGCAGCTCCACGTCGAAGGAGAGGCCGTGGACGGGCCGGAAGCGGTCGCCGTGCCCGGCGGCCGCCACCCGGTCGCGGGCGGCGCGCAGCACCTCGGCGTTGAGCTCGACGCCGTAGACCCTGCGGGCGCCCGCCTCCAGGGCCCACTGGGCGAGGATGCCGGTGCCGGTGCCCAGGTCGAGGACGGTGGCGCCGGGGCGTACGGCCTCCAGGACGGCGGCGCGGAAGGCCTCCATCCGCAGGTCGTCGCCGAGCATCAGGTCGTGGAAGGAGAAGTCCCAGTCGGTGAGCCGTTCGGAGGCGGGCAGCCAGACCTGTTCCGCGGTGTACGGCGCCGGTCCTTCGGTGGTGGCGGTCACTGTCGCTCTCCTCGCGTTTCTGCCGGGGCGGTGTCCGAAGGGGTGACCGAAGAGATGTCCGAGGTGGCGTCCGCGGCGTCGTGCCCGGCGGGACGGACCGGGAGCGGTCCCGCGCAGGGGCCCGAGACCTGACGGCCGGTGACGAGGTCGAAGGTCGAGCGGTGCAGGGGGCAGGTGATGCGCAGGGTGTGGGCGCTGACGTAGCCGTGGGCGAGCCGGCCCTTGCGGTGCGGGCAGGCCGCCGCGATCTCGTACGCCCGCCCCTCGACGGTGACGCGCACCCACTCCCCCGGCAGCGGCTCGACGACGGGTCCCTGGTCGGTCACGCCGCCTCCCGGGCCCGTTCGACGGCCGCCTCGAAGGCGGTGCCGATGAGTTCGGAGACGAGCAGCGCGCCGACCCACAGCCGGGTGGGGTCGAGGCCGTGGGCGGCCTCGTACTCCCGGATGGCGACCTGCATCTCCTTGCGGTGGAAGGTGTCGATGTGCAGGTGCTCGGTGTAGTACCGCCCGTTGGCGATGCCTAGCCGTTCGCAGGCGCGGGCCTGGACGGTGAAGGCGGAGGGGATGCTGGCCTCCAGATAGGCGAGGCCGCCGAGGAAGTACTCCATGCGCGGGGCGCGCTGGGTGAGCCAGTAGAAGACGTCGAGGAAGGCGTAGGTCTCGTCGCTGGTGCGGTCCAGATAGGCGTCAAGTTCGAGCGGGAGGCCGAGTTCCGCGAGGAGGTTCACATAGAGCTGGGAGTGGGCCTGCTGGAGATTGCCGCAGCCGAACTCGTCGATGAGCACCCGCATCACGGCCATCTGCGCGCGCAGCGGCAGACGGGGCACGGCGGGGAAGAAGTTCTGTGCCTCGGTGAGGCCGTCCGGGGCGAACTCCGCGACGACCGAGGTCATTTGGGCGAGGGTCGCCTCCTCGGCGAGGTAGCGCCCGGCCGGTGTGCCCTCGCTCTCCTTGGCCAGCAGGTCCTCCAGCGCCGCGACCCAGTCGGCGCGGGAGGCGAGCGGTGGTGTCGTCTCCTCCAGGTGGGCCACGCGGGCCACCACCCAGTCGCGTTCGATCCGCTCGATCTCGGCGAGGGTCCGTACGCCGGGCAGGGAGCGGTTGTGGACGAACAGCCGCTTGAGGTCGCTGTCCGTCGGCCGGGGTTTCATGTGCGGCTCCCTTCCGGTGCCGCGGTGCGGTCGGTGCCGAGCACCTGGCGGCGGTGGAGTTCGGTCTTGAGGGAGCGGTACCAGTCGGGCCGGTCCAGACCGTACCGCTCGCAGGCCTCGCGCACGGCCGCGTCGTACACCGGGCGCGCCCCGAACGCCGTTGCGCACAGGGCGGGTTCGACGTTGGCGAGGGCCATGACCCAGCCGTCCACCTCCTCGCAGTCGCCCACGAGGTGCTCCAGGCCTTGGAGGACCGGCACTCCGGGGCGTGCGGCGAGCAGGGCGCGGGTGGCCGCCGGGTCGCCGGCGGAGTCCTTGACGGCGGCCACGCCCGGCAGGGCGCAGATCCTCAGCAGGGTGTCGTGCTCGATGGTGTTACGGGAGACCTCGGACTCGTGGTAGACGACGACGGGCAGCCCGGCCCGTGCCACGGCGGCGTAGTGGTCGCACATCTCCCGCTGGGTGACGTCCGGCCCGTACGGCGTGGTGGTGACGACGGCGGTGGCGCCGAGGCGGGCGGCGAGGCGGGCCCGCGCGGTCACCTCCGCCGTGCCGGGCCGCTGGATCCCGGCGAGCACCGGCAGCCCGTCGGCGCAGGACAGTGTGTGGGTGACCATGTCCTGCCATTGACGATCCGTCAGGGACCGGCCCTCGCCGGTGCTGAGGGCCGGGAGCAGGGCGGTGGCGTGGGGCCGCACCGAGGCGACGAGGGCGGCGACGTCCGCCCGGGGCACCTCGTCCCGGGCGGACAGCGGGGTCACCAGGGGGACCGTCACTCCGTGGAACATCCGTCCTCCCCCCACAGGAGTCCGTGCGGGATCCGCAGGGCGAGCGAAGCACGGTAGAGCTTCTCCAGGCCCTCGGGGAAGGGGACTTCCGGTCCCGCCTCGGGCGGGTGGACGGTCAGGGCCCGGCAGGCGCGCAGGCCCGGGCTGACCGTGCAGAGGACCCCGTCACGGCGCAGGACCATGCCGGCCAGCAGCCGCTCGTGCACGGGCAGTCCGGCGGTGCCGTCCGAGCCCAGGCCCGCCTCGATGTCCTCGCGGGTGTAGCCGAGGCGGTCGATGCGCATGTCGGTGTGCAGGTGGTCCATGAAGGGGTAGTAGGCGTCCTGGAGATCGCGCGGGAAGCGCCACACCAGGTCGTCGCAGCGGCCCACCTGTTCCCAGCTCATCACGACCCGGCCGTGGAGCCGGGTGGCGAAGAAGGACTTGCAGGCGATCCGCGTCGCCTCGTCCGCGCTGTTCATGCCGAGGAACAGCGCGGCGTCCACGTACGTCGCGCGCACGGGGTGCTCGTGGTGCCCCTGACCGGCCGCCTCCCCGTGCGGGCGGCCGGTGCGCGGCTCACCGGGCATGGCGTTCCAGCGCGGCGGCGAGGCGGGTCATCGCGGCGGAGAACATCTGCGGGTCACGGGCGAGCGCGATCCGCAGATACCGCTCGCCCTTGCCGGGTTCGCTCCAGTAGAAGTAGCGGCCGGGCAGCAGATAGAGCCCGTCGGAGGTGAGCTCGCGCTGGAGCCCGGTGGCGGTCAGTTCGGGGTGGTCGATCCTGAACCAGGCGACGCTCACGTTGACCACGGGCTCCTGGTACTCCAGGATCGTCCCGTCCAGCGCCTTGCGGGCGGTCTCGCGGTTGCGGGTGAGGACGTCACGGACCGAGGAGAGGTCGTCCTCGATGGAGTCCTCGATGTACTCGGCGAGCATGTTCAGCACGAAGGGCGAGACATTGAGCAGCACGCTGGTGTGCAGGTTGTATACCGCCTCATGGATATCGTCGCTGACGGTGAGCATCGCGCATTTCGCATCCTGCACCGGCCAGGTCTTTCCGGTGTCCTCGATCGCCATGTAGCTGACGCCTGAATTCTCCAGGAGCTCGTACATGTCGAAGCGGGCGACGTCCGGGTCGAAAAGCGTGAAGGAGGCGAAGCAGAAATCAATCACCAGCAGCTTTCCGTGGTCCTTGCAGAACCGGACGACTTCCTCGAATCCCTTCCGGCCGTGTTTCAGCAGGCTGAAGCCGGTGGGGTTGTTCGGGTCGACCAGGAACAGCGCGTCGGTGCGCACCCGGCGCTTGAGCTCGGTGTAGATCCGGTCGGGGTCGGCGAAGGCCGATTCGTCCACCGGGTAGAGCGGGACGCCCATATTGGCCAGCACGTCGTAGAGATTGTCGAAGCACGGCTCGATCAGCGAGACCGCCATCCGCCGGCGCTTGAGGTACATGCCCACGACCATGGTCGATATGGACGCGGCGTAGGAGAGCATGGTCTTCTGCCGCGCCCGCGCGGTCGGCTGCCGGTGCAGGCGGAAGAACGTGTCGGTGAAGCGGCGTTCGTAGGTCTCCTGGAGGCCCTCCTCCGCCTCGTACCACAGCTCCGGCAGCCGGGCGACGATGCGCTGCTGGCTGGCCGACTGCCGCTGGTGCGTGTGGGCGTCGGCGAGGTTGAACTCGGTCCGCAGCGCCTGGATCTCGTGCTGGGTGAGGTCGACGAGAGCCCCGTCGGCGAGGATCTCGGCTGAACTGGTGCGGGTGCCGCTGTGGTTCATGGTTCGTTCCTCCCGTGCACACGGTCGGGTCTCGGGCCGGCCGGGTCCGGCGCGGTCCGTTGGCGCTGCTCCGCTCGCCCGGCCACGCCGCCGAAGACGCTCGGCCCGGTCGCCGGGATCAGCCCTGGGAACGCCCCGCGTGCCGTGCGCGGCGCGTTGCCGGCGCACCGGCGAGCCGGAGCGTGGAAGAAATTGCGCGGCCGCGCATTGTTCTGCGGCGTGGGGCGCAATTCAGTTGATGTGGTGCCGCTTCGAGGCGTGGGGCCACTCGGACGCGCCGGGCCGGTGAACCGGATCGGATTTCCTTGTGGCGCGCCGACGGCTACGCGTGCCCGGACCGGGCCAGTCTGTGCCCGCCGGTCGTCCGGGCGTCGCCCGGAATGAGGTGGTCCTCATTGAAGTGATCTTTTCGGCCGCTCGCCGATGCCCCCGTCACGAGCTGTCTCCAGCGTCGGTCGGCATCTTCACGCGAACACGGTCGGATTTACTCGCCATGTTCCTTCTCCCCCGTAACGGACCGCAGTCCGACGCGCAGGACTATGCCATACCCGCAACACCGCGGGCAAGCGTTCCCATAGCCCTGATTTACTTGTCGGAAATAAATCAAGATCCATTCATATGCCGTTGGACAGCGGGGAATTGGGAGAGATCCGTTCCGGACCGCGCGCAAGCGGAACGGCCCGCCCGGACAGCCGCGAACGCCGGCGGGTACGGCACAGCGCCCCGCACGCGGTGCCCGGGAGGGCCACGGCGTGCGGGGCGGTGCGGTGTGTCGTCCGCGGGTGGTCAGGCCTCGCGGATCGTCTCGATCTCCAGCGTCAGCTCGATCTCCTTGGAGACGAGGATGCCGCCGGCCTCCAGGGCCATGTTCCAGGTCAGGCCCCAGTCCTCGCGGTTGACCTTGCCGTGCGCCGAGAAGATCGCACGGTCGTTGTTCCACGGGTCCCGGGCGTAGCCGAGGTAGTCCACGTCCAGGGTGACGGAGCGCGTCACTCCCTTGATGGTCAGGTCCCCGGCCATCGTGCCCTTGCCGCCCTGCCAGGTCACCGACGTCGAGGCGAAGGTGGCCTTGGGGTGCTTCTCCACGTCGAAGAAGTCGCCCGAGCGCAGGTGGTCGTCGCGGGTGCGGTCGCCGCTGTCGACGCTGGCCATGTCGATGACGGCGGTGACCCGGCTCTCCTCGGGCCGCTCGCCGATCTCGACGGACGCCTCGACTCCGGTGAAGCGGCCGCGCACCTTGGTCAGCATGAAGTGGCGTCCCAGGAAGCCGACTTCGGCGTGGCCGGGGTCGACCTTCCACGTGCCGGCGGACGGCAGTTCGACGCCGTTCACCTGGCGGGTGGGGGAAGCGGAGGTGCTCATGGGGTGTCGCCTTCCTTTCAGGCGGTCCTACTTGGAGGGTCCGGTCTCGGTCGGGAGACCGGCGTCGATCCAGTCCTGCTTGCCCTCGCCGTATTCGTAGACGTTCGCGTAGCCGAGCTCGGTCAGGCGCTTCGCGGCGATGCCGGAGTTGCCGCAGGGCTCGTTGGCGCAGTAGACGATGATCTCGGCCTGCTTGTCGGGCAGCAGCTCGGGGGCGAGCTTGTCGACCGCGTCGTGCGGCAGGTTGAGCGCGCCGGGCAGGTGCGCCTCCTCGTAGTACGAGGCGGGGAGCGCCTCGATGACCGTCACCGCACCGCTGTCGATCTTCTTCTTGACGTCGTCACGTCCGATGTTGCGGACCATGTCGCCATCCCTTCGAGGTTCGAGTTTTCCGTGCGTCCGCACACACACTACCAAGTGCGTGCGGACGCACACAAGGGCCGATATACTTTCCCCGTGAGCAAAGGGGATGTGGGCATCGAGGCATGGCGAGCACTGCTGCTCGCCCACAACACAGCCGTCCGCGCGATCGAGAGCGACGTGCAGCGCGAGGGCCGCGTCCCCCTGACGTGGTACGACGTGCTGCTGGAACTCAAGGCCGCGGGCGAGCACGGACTACGTATGCAGGAGGTCGCCGAGCGCGTGGTGCTCAGCCGCACCCGCGTCAGCCGCCTGGTCGACGAGATGGTCCGGGTGGGACTCGTCCGCAAGGACGCCGACGGCGCGGACAAACGCGTGGTCTGGGCCGTCATCACGGAGGAGGGCCTGGAGGCGCTGCGGGCGACCGCGCCCGCGTACATGCGCGGCATCCGGCGCCACTTCTCCGCCTATCTCACCGACGAGGAGACCGAGGTGGTCGCCGAGGCCCTCACCAAGGTGGCCCGCGGCGAGCGCGTCGACACGGTGGCCGCCCCGCGCCGCCGCGGCTGAACTCCCGGGCGGGCGCGGACCCCTGACGGCCCGCGCCCGCCCGTCTGCCGGTGATGCACAACTCCTCCTCACCAACCCTTCTCCGTTCGTTCACGGAATGGCCCCTGCCGATCAGCATGCTGGCGAGTGACGATTACCAGCCAGTAAGTAAGGCGTCGGGCCCCACGGGACGGTGGTCCGGCGCCGAGGGCTGTCCCCCACGGAGTCAGGAGCACGCGGCATGCCCGCATACAGCAGACGTCAGTTCCTCACCGGTGCCTCGGCCGCGGCGGCCGGAGCCGCGCTCGCCCTGGCCGACGGGCCCTTCGCGTCCGCGGCGGTGCGCGACCGGGCGGTGGCCGCCTCCGCCGCCCGCGCGGTCCGGATCGGCGGCACCACGCTGGAGCAGGTGGCCATGCCGACGGGCAGCGGCCCGTACAAGCGTCTGCGCTCCGGCCCCGGCTGGCCCCTGGTCGTACGCACCGAGCTCGCGCCCGCCTCGTCGGCACGGGACGGCAGGCGTACGGCGCTCGCGTCCTTCGTGCAGTTCACCGACCTGCACCTGGCCGACACGGAGTCGCCCGTACGCTTCGAGTTCCTCGCCCCGCACAACGACAGCGCGCACCGCCCGCAGGAGGTGCTGACCGTACGCGGCGCCTCCTCGCTCGTGGAGCGGGTGAACTCCCTGGCCGGCGGCCCCTGGACGGGACAGCCCTTCTCCCTGGTCATGGCGACCGGCGACAACACCGACAACCACGAGCTGATCGAGCTCGACTGGTACCTCTCCGTCATGAGCGGCGGCCGGATCACCCCGAACAGCGGTGACCCGGCGCGCTACGAGGGCGTGCAGAACTCGGGCAACGCGGCCTTCTGGCACCCGGAGTCCTCCTTCCGGGACTCCTACAAGAGCCGGGGCTTCCCCGAGATACCCCGCTTCCTCTCCGCCGCGGGCAGCTCCTTCACCGCACCGGGGCTGCGCACCCCGTGGTACTCCACCGTCGGCAATCACGACGACAGCGTCGAGGGCACGCTGCCCGACCTCGGCCTCCTCCATTCCCTCTACACCGGCGACCGCAAGCTGGAGGGCTGCGACCAGGCGGAGGCCGCGAAGCTGGCGGACGCGCTGCGCAACGACCCCGCCCAGGCCGTGCTCCGGCTCGCGCACCTGCTGAAGAACTCGGGCCCGGTGCGCCACATCACCCCCGACGGCCGGCGCGCCCCGTTCACGCCGAAGGAGTTCGCCGCGGCCCACCTCGACCCGAAGCACACCGGCCCCGGCCCCGTGGGCCACGGCTTCACCGCCTCGGCCGCCGACAGCGGGAAGCTCTACTACACCTTCCCCGTCTCGGAAGGCGTGCTGGGCATCAGCCTGGACACCACCAACCCGGCCGGATTCGCCGACGGTTCGGTGGGCACCGCGCAGCTGAAGTGGCTGGAGTCCGTGCTCCAGGCCCACAGCGGCCACTGGTACGACGCCGACGGCCGCGTCGTCAAGGGCGGGCCCGGGGGCCAGCTGGTCGTCCTCTTCAGCCACCACACCAGCACGAGCATGGGCAACCTGCTGCCCGACCCGCATCACCCCTTCGAAGGACGGCACGACGGCGCCGCCCTCGTCGCGCTGCTCCAGCGGTATCCCAACGTCGTCGCCTGGGTCAACGGCCACACCCACGAGAACCGCGTCACGGCCCACGGCCACACCGTGCCCGAGCGCGCCTTCTGGGAGATCAACACCGCGTCGCACATCGACTTCCCGCAGCACGCGCGGATCATCGAGATCGCGGACAACGGCGACGGCACGCTGTCCCTCTTCACCACGCTGGTGGAATCGGCGGCCCCGTACGCGACCGACTTCTCCGACACCTCCGAGGCCGGCCTCGCGGCCCTCTACCGCGAGCTGTCCTACAACGACCCCTACGCCACACCCGACAAGAAGCTCGGCTCCCCCGTCGACCACAACACCGAGCTGCTCCTGACGAAGCCCCGGGGCTGACGGAGCCGCACGGCGGTCCGCCCCGGGCCCGGTCGGTCACGGGCCGGGGACGGACCATCCGGAATGTCATGTAGTATTTCTTCCGCGCCGCTAGCTCAGTTGGTCAGAGCGGCTGACTCTTAATCAGCAGGTCCGGGGTTCGAGTCCCTGGTGGCGCACCACATGAAGGCCCCCGCTCCGGCGGGGGCCTTCGCCGTGTTCCCCGGGGCTCAGGAGGAGAAGATCCTTTCCAGGAACGGACTTCGGAAGACTCCGGCAGGGTCGTGGCGGTCGAGCGTGGCGGCGGCGTTCTCCCAGCGCGTGCCCGCGGGCTGGCCCGTCCGGAAGGCGCCGGGCCACGTCCTGCCGAGGAGCGCCGCGTCGGTCCAGGCGCCGTCCGGCCCGTAGGCCCAGCCCTTGGCCCACTCGGGGCGGATCGCGCACCAGCCGGTGAAGTGGGTGACCATCCACTGTTCGAGGTCGCGGTGGAAGGTGTTCTCCCCCGGTGTGCCGGGGAAGGTCGTGGAGTTCAGCCAGACGACGGTGTCCCATTCGGGGTGGTCCGGCCGGGGCCGGGCCGGTGACAGCAATGGGCCGTCGGGGGCGGCCGCGTCGACACCGGTGATCCGCACGTCGACGGGGCCGTTGACCGGATACTCCCCGCGCGCCCGGTGCGCGTCGAGCACCTGCTGGAAGCGGGACCAGAAGCCGTGCAGCACGCGCTGCACGTCCGCTCGCGCGCACAGCACCGCCCAGCCGGCGAACACATAACGCAGCGTGGTGGGCCGCATGTAGAGCACCGTGTTCTTCGACCAGCCCCACAGGTCCCAGGTGGCGGTCGCGGTCAGACCGAGCCGGATGGCTTCCTCCAGACCGGTGGTGAGCAGGGGTGTCAGCGCGGTGGCGCCCCGCATGATCTCGCCTGCCAGGTCGGACAGTTGCCGGGGGATGCTGTCGTAGAAGACGTACGGGTAGGGGGCGTCGACCTCCCGGGAGGTGGGCGGCCGCCGCGGTTCCTCGGTCCAGAGCTTGAGCCAGGCCCGCTCGGTGTACGGCAGCCACAGCACCTCGACGCGCCCGCTGCCCGCGAGGGCGCGGTCGAGCGTCCGGCCGGGGCCGCCGGGCGGGCCGAAGAGTTCCGCCATGGGGATGTCGTACGAACTGACGCACCGCAGCCGGACGTTCGCGGGGACCCGGAGGGTGGCCTCGGTGACGAACGCCCGGCCGAGGTGCAGGAGGAACGCCGCCGTGTCGGCCTCGCCGCGGTGGAACGTGCGCAGGGCGTACCGCCCGGCCGAGGCGTCCCAGACCACCGCGGTGAGCGACTCCACGAGGTCGCTGACCGTCGACGCGAAGGCGTGCGTGCCGGCCGTCGGCACGCCCGTGCCGTGGCCGCCGATGGCCAGGGCTCCGGCCACGGTCAGGTCTCCGATGGCGGGGACGCACGTCAGCCCGTATCCGGCGGCCTCCAGGGCGGAGTGCACCGCGTCCAGGGTGGCGCCGGCCTGCGCGGTGACGGCCGGGGCGCCGCCGTGCCGGAGCGCGATCGCGGTGAGGTGTTCCGTGGAGTCGACGAGCACGAGCCGGCCGGTGGCCTCGCCCCGGCGGGCGAGCAGGGGCGACCAGGTGTGGCCGCTGCCCTTGGGGCGCAGCCGCCGGCCCCGGGCGCGCGCCCAGTCGGCCAGCGTGACGACGTCGGCGGGGGTCGCGGGCAGCGCGGTCCACACCGCGTCCAGGGCGACCTCGCCCGACCAGTTCCGGAAGCCCTGACGGACGAGGCGGATGCCGGGAGGGAAGTCCGGCGGGGCGCTCATGTCCGCGGCGTGCGCGTCCAGGCGGAAGGCCGGGGTCCAGCCCATGGCCGTCCCCGCGGCGGCGGCAGCGGCTGCGGTGAGCACACGGCGCCGGCCCGGTGCTTCCGCCGGAATCGCGTTGTCGGTCACGGCGCTCCTCTTCTTCTGCCCCAAGTGGTACGGCAGTTCGTCCGCGATGACGTGCTTCGGGTACGCCTTCCGGATCGCGCCCGGTCGCCCCGCCGAACGATACGCGCCGCTCGCCGATGCGATCGGAGAAGACGTCGTCGTACGCCTTCCGCATGATGTGTACGAAATGGTCGTCCCTGCTGTCGAACGCGAGGTAGCCGCGCCGCTGTTCGGCGGGGAGGCGGTCCAGCCGGGCGCGGAGGGCCTTGGCGGTGTTGGAGGGCGAGACCTTGAACAGGCGCCCGGATGCGGCGTAGGTGGCGGTCGGGGCGGCGCCGATCGCGGGGATCCTGTCCTTGCCGAGGGACGAGTACGGGCGCGTGCCGCCCGTGCCGCGTTCAGTCGGCAGGCGGTTTGCGCGCCACGCACAGGGCGGCCAGCGGCAGGGGTCCGCTGCCCTCCGCCGCCCGGAGGAACCCGGTCACGGTGAGCGCGATGTGCCACCCCAGCGGCGTGAGGCCGGCGGTGCGGAGCATCGCCCCGGCCTCCCCGTGGGTCCGCATGCGTCCGCGTTTGCCCACCGCGGCGAAGACCGTCCGCAGCCATCCCGTGGCGAAGTGGTCGGCGATCAGGACGTGGCCGCCCGGCCGCAGCACACGGGCGGTCTCGGCGAGCCCGCGCTCCTGGTCGGCCCAGTGGTGGAAGGACAGCGTGCTGAGCACGAGCGGGAACGAGGCGTCGGGGAAGGGGAGTTGCTCGGCGCGCCCCACCACGTACGCCCCTCCGTCCGCCGCCGCGCGGCGGATCATCGACGGGGCGGGGTCGACCCCGGTCGCGGCGGCGCGCGGAAAGCGCGCGCGGGCCTGGCGCAGGAGTGCGCCCGTGCCGCAGCCGATGTCGAGGATCCGCGGCGGGTCCGGTTCCACGGCCGCGGCGTGGTGCAGCAGGGTGCGCTGGACGGGCCGGAAGTAGCGTTCCTGGAGCAGGCTGTCGTCGTAGGTGGCGGCCCACCGCTCGAACTGCGCCACGTCCCGTCCGGTCACCGGGTCCTTTCTCACGGCTCCGGTGTACCGGTCCGGCGCCGCTCGCGGGGCCGGTGCGCGCCGGTGCGCGGGGCGCGTCGGGGCGGGGCCCCGCGCCTGAACGGCCCCGGCGCGTGCTCGTCGCGGGCCGCCGCGCCGCCCGGTCACACCTTGGCCAGCGCCTCCCTCAGCCACCCGACCCAGAAGGACTCCAGGTCGATGCCCCCGCGCAGCACCAGGTGGCGCAGCCGGTCGCGCTCGGCGTCCGGCTCGGCCGGGAAGTCCCGCCGCTCGATCGCCTCGTACTCCGCCAACTGCGCCTCGTGCAGGGCGAGATGGCGGCGCAGCTCGTCGGCGAGGCCTGCGGAGCCCACCACTCCCGCGGCCCGCAGCCGCAGCAGGAGCGGGTCCCGTACGGGCTTCGGGTCCTCGGCGGCGGCGACCCAGGCGGCGAGCTCCTCGCGGCCCGCGGGCAGGACCTCGTACTCCTTCTTCTGCCCGCGGGCCGGCTGGGTGGTGGGCAGCGCGCGGATGAGGCCGCGGTCCTCCAGCCTGCCGAGCTCGCGGTAGATCTGCTGGTGCGTGGCCGGCCAGAAGTAGCCGATCGACTTGTCGAAGCGGCGGGTCAGCTCCAGCCCCGACGACGGCTTTTCCAGCAGTGCGGTGAGGATGGCGTGCGGCAGCGACATGGCCGCATCCTATCCGTGCAGCTCAGACGGTCGCCGCAAGCTCCGTGCCCTGGCGGATGGCCCGCTTGGCGTCGAGCTCGGCGGCCTCGTCGGCGCCTCCGATGAGGTGGACGGTGTGCCCGGCGGCGCGCAGTTCCTCGTACAGGCCACGGCGGGGTTCCTGTCCGGCGCAGAGCACGACGGTGTCCACGGCGAGGGTCGTGGCGGTGCCGTCGACCGTGAAGTGCAGTCCGGCGTCGTCGACGCGGTCGTACGTCACTCCGGCGGTCATGGTGACTCCGCGGTGCCGGAGTTCGGTGCGGTGGATCCACCCGGTGGTCTTGCCCAGTCCGGCGCCGACCTTGCCGGTCTTGCGCTGGAGGAGGTGGACGGTGCGCGGCGGCGCGGGCCGCTCGGGCGCGCGCAGGCCGCCCGGCGCGCGGTAGTCGGTGTCGACGCCCCAGGCTCGGAAGTACGCATCGGGGTCCCGGCTCGCCCCGTCGCCCGCGTCGGTGAGGAATTCCGCGACGTCGAAGCCGATGCCGCCCGCGCCGATGATGGCGACGCGCTCGCCGACCTCGGCGCCGTCGCGCAGGACGTCGAGGTAGGAGACGACGCTCGGGTGGTCGACGCCGTCGATCGCGGGGGTGCGCGGGGTGACCCCGGTGGCGACGACGATCTCGTCGTACGCGCCGGGGGCGAAGGTGTCCGCTGTCACCGGTGCGTTCAGCCTGACGTCGACGCCGTGGCGTTCGAGCTGCACGCGGAAGTACCGCAACGTCTCGTCGAACTCCTCCTTGCCGGGGACCTTGTTGGCGATGTTCAGCTGTCCGCCGATCCGGTCCGCGGCGTCGTACAGCGTCACCGCGTGGCCGCGTTCGGCGGCGGACACCGCGAACGCCAGGCCCGCGGGGCCGGCGCCGACGACGGCGAGGCGCTTGCGCAGCCGGGTGGGCGCGAGGACGAGCTCGGTCTCGTGGCAGGCCCGGGGGTTGACCAGGCAGGAGGTGATCCGCCCGGTGAAGGTGTGGTCGAGGCACGCCTGGTTGCAGCCGATGCAGGTGTTGATCGTCTCGGCGCTCCCCTGCCGCGCCTTGGCGACGAAGTCGGGGTCGGCGAGGAAGGGCCGTGCCATGGAGACCATGTCCGCGTGGCCGTCGGCGAGCAACTGCTCGGCCTTTTCCGGGGTGTTGATGCGGTTGGTGGTGACGAGCGGGACCGACACCGTACCCATCAGCTTCTTGGTGACCCAGGCGTAGGCGCCGCGCGGGACCGAGGTGGCGATCGTCGGTATGCGGGCCTCGTGCCAGCCGATGCCGGTGTTGATGATGGTCGCGCCCGCCGCCTCGACGTCCTTGGCCAGGGCGACGACCTCTTCGAGCGAGGACCCGCCGGGCACGAGGTCCAGCATGGACAGCCGGTAGATCAGGATGAAGTCCGGGCCGACGCGCTCGCGGACGCGGCGGACGATCTCCAGGGGGAAGCGGACGCGGTTCTCGTACGGTCCGCCCCAGCGGTCGGTGCGGTGGTTGGTGGCGGGGGCGACGAACTCGTTGATCAGATAGCCCTCGGAGCCCATGATCTCGACGCCGTCGTACCCCGCCCGCCGCGCGAGCCCGGCGGCCCGCACGAAGTCCTCGACGGTCCGCTCGACCTCGGCGTCGGTCAGGGCGTGCGGGACGAATCCGGAGATGGGCGCCTGGAGGGCGCTGGGCGCCACGAGCCCGGCGTGGTGGGCGTAGCGGCCGAAGTGCAGGATCTGCATCGCGATCCTGCCGCCCTCGCGGTGGACGGCGTCGGTGACGACCCGGTGCCGGGCGGCCTCCTCCTCGGTGGTGAGCGAGGCGCCGCCCGCCCAGGGGCGCCCGGCCTCGTTGGGCGCGATGCCGCCGGTGACGATCAGCCCCACACCGCCGCGCGCCCGGGCGGCGTAGAAGGCGGCCATCCGCTCGAAGCCGTTCTCCGCCTCTTCGAGGCCCACGTGCATGGACCCCATCAGCACCCGGTTGGGCAGCGTGGTGAAGCCGAGGTCGAGCGGGCTGAGGAGGTGCGGATACGAACTCACGGCGGGGCCCTTCGCTGCGTGCCAGGTCCTGGGGGACAAGCCTCTTTTCCGGGAGCGTACGACCCACCGGACCATTGTGCAACTAGTTGCATAAGATTCGGGGGTCCCCTGTCGTACGAATTCACGCCCCCTCGCCGCCTCCCGTACGCCGTGTCCGCGCACGTCGGAGCACGGTCCGCGGCGCCGCGGGCCGCGATGGCACGCAGTGCCGTAGGGAATGGCTCAATAGTCCCTCTCCCCATGATCCGGGCGGCCGACTAGCGTGCCTCGGCGCGGGGGCCAAGTCGGCCGAAGGGATCAACGATCTTGTTCTACTTCGCTTTCAAAACCGTGGTGTTGGTGCCTTTGCTGCGGTGGCTGTTCCGGCCGCGCGTGGAGGGGATGGAGCACCTTCCGCGGTCCGGTGCGGCGATCATCGCGGGCAACCACCTGTCGTTCTCCGACCACTTCATGATGCCGGTCATGGTCAGGCGCCGGATCTCCTTCCTGGCGAAGCAGGAGTACTTCACCGGTCCCGGCCTCAAGGGCCGGATCGTCGCGGCCTTCTTCCGGGGCATCGGGGCGATACCCGTGGACCGGTCGGGCAAGGAGGCCGCGCAGGCCGCCGTCGACACGGCACTGGGTGTCCTGGGGCAGGGCGAGTTGCTCGGCATCTACCCCGAGGGGACCCGCTCGCACGACGGGCGGCTCTACAAGGGCCGGGTCGGCGTGGCGGCCATGGCGCTCCGGTCGGGCGCGCCCGTGATCCCCTGCGCGATGATCGGCACGTTCGAGGCGCAGCCGACGGGACGCCGCCTGCCGCGCCTGGTGCCGATCACGATCCGCTTCGGGGAGCCGCTGGACTTCTCCCGCTACGACGGGATGCAGGACCACCGCGCGGTGCTGCGCGCCGTGACGGACGAGATCATGTACGCGATCCTCAAGCTCTCGGAGCAGGAGTACGTGGACACGTACGCCACCGAGGCGCGGGCGGCCCTCGGCGCGAACCGGCCGCCCGCCGACACGGGTGTCCGGACATGGAACGCGCGCCCCGTGGCGGAGCGGCCCGCGGCGGCGTGACGGAAGCGGCGGCTGGGCGGAACCGTGTTTTCGATCGCCTCACGGGGTCACCCGCGAAGAAACGGGCCGTACGAACCGGCCGTATCCATCGGGCAACCGAATTGAGCGACACGTGAATTGGCGACAGTACGCCGCGTGCAGAGAAGAAGACCCCGAGCTGTTCTTCCCCATCGGAACGCGCGACCCCGCCCGCACACAGGCCGAAGCGGCGAAATCCGTGTGCAGAACGTGCCCGGTCGTCGAGCAGTGCCTCACATGGGCCCTGCGCTCGGGTCAGGAATACGGGATCTGGGGCTGTACGACGGAGTCGGAACGCCGGGCACTGCACCGCGCCCGGCCGCGGGCCGGGCACGTCCGGGCCGGAGCGTCCGCTGAGGACCGGGGCCCGGGGCAGCGCCCCGGGCCCCGGTCAACCGCCTAGCGGCCGAGGTCCTTCTTCGCCTTGGCGACGGCTTCCTGTGCCTTGCCGACCACTTTCTCTGCCCGGCCCTCGGCCTCCATCCGCTTGTCGTTCGCGGCCCGCCCCGCCGTTTCCTTCAGCTGGCCCTTGGCCTGCTTGGCCTTCGCCTTGCCCTTGCCCATGACCGGGTCTCCTCGTCCGTGAAGAAGCGTTCTGTGAAGCAGGGTTCCCGGATCCACCCTGAGGCCGGCCCCTGACGTCCGCAACCGCACCCGGGACGCGGGCCGTGCGGGCGGATTCACGGCGCCCCGGGTTTCCCCGCCCCACGACGGGTCACCCGTAGCAGGACCCCGAAACGGAAAGGACCACCTGAATGCGCGGGCCCAACACCCTGATCACCAGCCGGAAACCGGACGACCTCAAGGCGTTCTGCCCGGCCTTCGTCGAGGAGTTCGGCAGGCTCTCGTGACGCCCCGACCGGAGAGGACCTCCATGCGCGAGCTCATGTCCAGGACCGGCCCGGCGCGGCGGTGGCTGCGGTGGCGGGACCGGCCCGTCCTGCGCATCCCGCCGGGCGCGGACGACGTGGAGAACGCCAGCCGCCGGTTCCTGATGTACGGGGTGCTGCCCCTGTGGTTCGTCCCGGGCGTCGCGGACTGGATCATGCACCGGCGCACCCGGATCGAGGAGACCAGCGGCGTGCGGGAATCGGCGGTGCACGCGCTGATGATGACCGAGGCGGGCGTGCCCGTCGTCACGGCGCTCGTGGCGAAGGTCAATCCCCTGGTCCTGTCCCTGATGGGCGGCGCGGCCGTGGCACACGGCGCGACCGCCGTGTGGGACGTCACCCTGGCCTCCCAGGAGCGGGAGCTGCGCCCGATCGAGCAGCACATCCACAGCTTCCTGGAGGTGCTGCCGCTCTCGGCTGCCGCGTTCACCGCGTGCCTGCACTGGGACCAGGTCCGGGCCGGGCTGCGCCGGGGTGAGGGCACACCGGACGACTGGCGGCTCGTGCCCAAGGAACAGCCGCTGCCCGCGGGCTGTCTCGCGGCGATCGCGGCCGCTGTGGGAGCCTTTGTCGTCCTGCCGTACGCCGAGGAGATGCTCCGCTGCGTCCGTGCCGAGCGAAGGGTGTGACACGTCGATGGCACAGTCGATGGCACAGAGGTCGACGGCACGGAAGCCGCCCATGGAGCCGGTGGTCTGGCGGCCTCCGCCGCGCCCGCGTACCGCGGCGGGCCGCCGCACCACCATGCCGTCCCCGCGGCTGCTGCCGATCGGCGGGGAGGGGCCGGAGCACCTCGCGCTCGACGCGTCCGGGAAGCTGCTCACCGGTGTGGCCGACGGCCGGATCCTCCGGGTGGACCCTGGCAGCGGGCACGTGGAGGAGGTGGCCCGGACGGGCGGGCGGCCGCTGGGGCTGCACGTGCTGCCGGACGGGCGGGTCCTGGTCTGCGACGCCTACCGCGGCCTGCTGCGGATCGATCCGGCGAGCGGGGCGGTGGAGACCGTGCTGAGCGAGGTGGCGGGTGAGCCGTTGCGCGTGTGCAGCAACGTGACCGTGACCCGCGACGGCACGGTCTACGTGAGCGACGCCAGCCGCAGGTTCCCCCTCCACCTGTGGAAGGGCGACCTCATGGAGCACTCCGGCACCGGCCGCGTCGTGCGGTGGGCGCCCGGGAGCGAGCCCGAAGTCGTGCTGGACGGGCTGCAGTTCGCCAACGGCGTCTGTCTGGCACCCGACGAGTCGTTCCTGGTGGTGGCGGAGACGGGGTCCTACCGGCTCCGGCGGCTGTGGCTCACCGGGCCGCGGGCCGGCGAGGACGACGTGTTCGCCGACGACCTGCCGGGCTTCCCCGACAACCTGACGACCGGTGGGAGCGGCCTGGTCTGGGTGGCGCTGGCCTCCGCCCGGGACGTCATGCTCGATCTGCTGCACCGTCATCACCCGGCGCTGCGCAAGGCCGTCTGGTCCCTGCCGTCCGCGCTGCTGCCGGACGCGCGCCGCACGGCGTGGGTGCGGGGCCTCGACGCCGAGGGCCGTACGGTGCACGATCTGCGGCGCGACGACCGCGCCTACCACATGGTCACCTGCGCCCTGGAGCACGACGGCCGGCTCCACCTCGGCAGCCTGGTGAAGCACGCCGTCGCCACGGTGCCCCTGCCCGGCACGGCCTGATCCCCGCCTGACACGCCTTCACATACCCCGCGAACCGTTACATACAAGACATACGCTCACACCGTGATCAACGTGACGGCCCTCCTCAAACGGCTGGCCCTCGGCCGTGCCATGCGCAGCGAGGAGCTCCAGGAGACCCTCCTCCCCAAGCGCCTCGCGCTGCCGATCTTCGCGTCGGACCCGCTGTCGTCGGTGGCCTACGCCACGCAGGAGATCCTCCTGGTGCTCACCCTCGGAGGCCTGGCCTATCTGCACTTCACGCCGTGGATCGCGGCGGCGGTCGTGGCCCTGATGGCCGTGGTGGTGCTCTCCTACCGGCAGGTGGTGCACGCCTACCCCAGCGGCGGCGGTTCGTACGAGGTGGTCTCGACCAACCTGGGCGCCTCGGCGGGACTGGTGGTCGCCGCGTCCCTGCTGGTCGACTACGTGATGACGGTGGCGGTCTCGGTCGCCTCCGGCGTGGACAACATCATCTCGGCGGTGCCCGCGCTCGCGGACCACCGGGTGCTGATGGCGGTCTGCTTCGTCGCCCTGCTGACCGGGGTGAACCTGCGGGGGATGCGCGAATCCGGGCGGGCCTTCGCCGCCCCCACCTATCTCTTCATCACCGGCGTGCTGATCATGGTGGCGACCGGGCTGGTGCGCTATCTGTCCGGGCACGCGCCGGTCTCCGAGAGCGCCTCGTTCGGCGTCGCGGCGAAGCCCGCGGACGCCGGACTCGCGGGCTTCGCCCTGATCATGCTGTGCCTGCGGGCCTTCTCCAGCGGCTGTACGGCGCTGACGGGCGTGGAGGCGATCTCCAACGGCGTACCGGCGTTCCGCAAGCCCAAGTCGAAGAACGCCGCGAGCACCATGAGCATCATGGGCACCATCGCCGTGGTGATGTTCGTCGGCGTCACCGCGCTCGCGCTGATCACCAAGGTGCACATCACCGCCGACTCCTGCCGGCTCACCGGGCTGCCGGGTGACTGCGGGTCCTACACCCAGCGGACCGTCATCGCCCAGCTCGCGGCGGCCGTCTTCGGGGGCGAGCACAGCTTCGGGTTCTACTTCGTGCAGGCGGCGACGGCCCTGGTGCTGATCCTGGCGGCGAACACCGCCTTCAACGGCTTCCCGCTGCTGGCCTCCATCCTGGCCCAGCACCGCTATCTGCCACGGCAGCTGCACAGCCGCGGCGACCGGCTGGCCTTCTCCAACGGCATCCTCGCCCTGGCCGTCACCGCGGGCCTGCTGCTGTGGTTCTACAAGGCGGACGTCACCAGCCTCATCCACCTCTACATCCTGGGCGTCTTCACCTCCTTCACGCTGTCGCAGACCGGCATGGTCCGGCACTGGAACCAGGTGCTGCGCGACGGGACCACCGACCCGGAGACGCGGCGGCACGGCCAGGTGGCCCGGGTCATCAACGCGCTCGGCGCCGTGGTCACCGGCCTGGTCCTGGTGATCGTGCTCGCCACCAAGTTCACCCAGGGCGCGTGGCTGGCGGTCGTCGCGGCCACCGTGCTGTGGCTGATGATGCGGGGCATCCGCCGCCACTACGACGCGGTCTCCGCCGAACTCGCGGTCACCGACCCCCGGGCCGAACTCGTCAGGCCCTCCCGGGTGTTGGGCATCGTGCTGATCTCCACCCTGCACAAGCCGACGCTGCGCGCCCTGGCCTACGCGCGCGCCGTCCGGCCGGACGAGCTGGAGGCGCTCACGGTCGCCGTCGACCGCGAGGAGACCATCCGGCTCCAGGAGCAGTGGGCGGCCCTCGACCTCGACATCCCGCTCAAGGTGATCGACTCGCCGTACCGCGAGATCACCCGGCCGATCGTGGGGTACATCCGCTCCGTCAGCCGGTCGAGCCCGCGCGACGTGGTGGGCGTCTTCATCCCCGAGTACGTGGTGGGGCACTGGTGGGAGCACCTGCTCCACAACCAGTCCGCGCTGTGGCTCAAGAGCCGGCTGCTCTTCACGCCCGGAGTCATGGTCACCAGCGTCCCCTGGCAGCTCACGTCCTCGGCCAAGGCGGACCATCCCGCGGGCCGGGCGCCGGGCGCGGTCCGCCGCGGCGAACCCCAGCCGCAGGCCCGCCCCTGACGCCCGCGGGACGGAGTTCCGGGCCGGGCGTCAGTCCTTGAGGGCGTCCTTGGCCTTTTCCTTCGCCGCGCGCAGGTCGCCCTTGGTCTTCTCGCCGCGCCCCTCGGCCGTCTTGCGCTCGTTGCCCACCTTGCGGGCGACTTCCTCCTTGGCCTTGCCCTTGAGCTGCTCGCCCTTGGCCTTGGCCTTCTCGTCGGCGCTCATGGCGTACCTCTCTTCGCAGACGTTTGTTCCGGCCTCGAATCGCGTGCCCGGGTCTCCGGGCGCGAAACAGCCGGCGCCCGGGCTGCCTTGGGCCCGCCGGGCTGCTAGACCTGTCCGGAAGCCCCTTCACAGGGAGGTTCCGTGACCGTACTGACCGGCGGTGGCCCCGGCACCGCCCGCCGGACGCGGGCGCGGCGCGCGCTCCTCGCGGGGTCGGTGGGCAATTTCATCGAGTGGTACGAGTTCGGGGTCTACGGCGCCTTCGCCACGGTCATCGCCGCCGAGTTCTTCGGCGGCGACCCGGGGAGCGGTGCCGAGGGGCTGGTCAAGACGTACGCGTCGTTCGCGCTGGCCTTCTTCTTCCGGCCGGTCGGCGCGGCGCTGTTCGGGCGCGTCGGCGACCGGCTCGGCCGCCGGCCCGCGCTCGTGACGGCCCTGCTGCTGATGACGGCCGCCACCACCGCGATCGGTCTGCTGCCCACCCGCGCCACGCTCGGCGCCGCCGCTCCCTGGGTGCTGACCTTCGTGCGCGCGCTCCAAGGACTGTCCGCGGGCGGGGAGTTCGGCGGCGCGGTGTCGCTGATGACGGAGTCCGCCCCGTGCGGGAAGCGCGGGCTGTACGGGGCGTGGCAGTCGTTCACGGTCGCGCTGGGGCTGCTGGCCGGGGCGGGGCTCGCCGCCGGCACGGCGACGGTCCTGGGGGACCGTGCGCTGTACGACTGGGGGTGGCGGCTGCCGTTCCTGCTGGCGCTGCCGCTCGGCCTGGCGGCGCTGTGGCTCCGGCTGGGAGCGGCCGGAGCGGAGCCCGTACGGCGGACGGAGGAGGCGGCGGCGGAGGCGGCCCCGGCCGCCGCGCCGCGCGAGGTGCTGCGGGCCGTCGCGCTGGGCGTCGGGCGGATCATGGGCTGGTCGGCGGCCGGTTACACCTTCCTGGTGGTCCTGCCGACGTATCTCCAGCACACGCTCGGCGCCACCTTCCAGCAGGCGCTGACCGCCACCTTCCTGGCCAACCTCGGGTTCGCGCTGTCCATCCTGCCCGCGGGCGCGCTGAGCGACCGCGTCGGCCGCCGGCCGGTGATGGCCGCGGGGGCGGGGCTGGTCGTCCTCCTCGCCTTCCCGCTGCTCAGGGTCGTCCAGGGCGAGGGCACGCCGACGCCGGTCAAGGGGCTCGCGGTGCTCCTCGCCGGGGCGGTGACCGGGCTGATGGCCGGGCCGGGACCGGCGATGCTGGCGGAGATGTTCCCCGCCCGGGTGCGCTGCACGGGCCTGGGGCTGGCCTACTCGCTGGCCAACGCCGTCTTCTCCGGCTGCGCCGGGCTCGTCCTCACCGAGCTGCTCGACCGCACCGCCGACGCCGACATCCCCGCGTACTACGCCATGGCGACCTGCGCGATCAGCGGTGCGACGCTGTTGACGCTGCGCGCCGACGACCACCGGCGCGCCCTGCGCGACTGAGACGCGACCGAGACGCGACTGGGAGAGGCGGCGGCGATGCGGGTGATCGGGCTGATGTCGGGGACGTCGTACGACGCGGTCGACGCGGCGGCGGCCGACCTGCTCCTCGACGGTGACACCCTGCGGCTGACGCCGCTGGGCGCGCTCGGCCAGGCGTACGACGAGGGGCTGCGCACGGAGCTCGCCGCCGCGCTGCCCCCGGCGGCGACCACCCTGGAGACCGTGTGCCGGCTGGACACCGGGATCGGGCGGGCGTTCGCCGAGGTCGCCGCCCGCGCCGACCGCGAACTGTGCGAAGGGCGCGCGGAGCTCGTCGCCTCGCACGGCCAGACCGTCTTCCACTGGACGGAGCGCGGCCGCGTCCACGGCACCCTGCAGATCGGCTCACCGTCCTGGATCGCCGAACGCACCGGGCTGCCGGTCGTCTCGGACTTCCGCTCGCGCGACGTGGCGGCGGGCGGTCAAGGAGCGCCGCTGGTCGCGCTGTTCGACACCCTGTGGCTGCGCGACCGGCCGGGCCGTCCCGTCGCCCTCAACCTCGGCGGCATCGCCAACATCACGGTCACCGACGGCGGCCCGGCCTACGACACGGGGCCCGGCAACGCGCTGATCGACGCGGCCGTCCGGCATGCCACGGGAGGACGCCACGCCTTCGACGCCGACGGCGCGCTGGCCGCACGCGGCACCGTGCACCGCCCCCTGCTGGAGCGGCTGCTCGCCGAGCCGTACTACGCGCGGCCCGCGCCGAAGACCACCGGCAAGGAGCTCTTCCATCTGCCGTATCTGCTGGCCGCGTCGGCCGGGCTCGGTCCGCTGCCCGCGGAGGACGTCGTCGCCACGGTCACCGCGCTCACGGCGCGCACCGTGGCCGACGCGGTCCGGGCCCGCGGGGGCACGGAGGTCGTCGCCTCCGGGGGCGGCACGCGCAACCCCACGCTGATGGGCGCGCTGGCGGCGGCGCTGCCCGGGGTGCCGGTGCGCACGTCCGACGAGCTGGGCATGCCGTCTGCGGCCAAGGAGGCGTACGCGTTCGCGGTCCTGGGCTTCCTCACCGCGCACGGTCTGCCGGGCACCGTCCCGGCGTGCACGGGGGCCCGGCACGCCCGCGTCCTGGGCTCCCTCACTCCCGGCGCCGCGCCCCTGCCGCTCCCCTCTCCCCCGCCCGCGGCCCCGGCCCGGCTGCGCCTGGCGCCCGGCCCCGGGTGACGGCCGCGCCCGGGATGCGGGGCCCGGAGCGGCCGCCTAGCCTCGGAGCCGCGGCCGTGCCCGGCCGGGGGCGAGCGCGAGGAGTGAGGCGGCGTGGAGGTCTTTCCCCCGATCCCGCTGGCGGAGTGGCAGGCGTCGAAGGAGACCCTGCACCGCTTCGCGCAGTTCATCGGGAAGATCCGGCTGGCCGGGAGCACCCGGCGGAACCACTGGTGGAACGTCCCCTTCCATGTCACCGGGTCCGGCATCACCACCCGCCCGATGGGGCTGCTGGACGGCAATCCGGTCTTCACGATCGACTTCGACTTCGTGGCCCACCGGCTGATCGTGCGCGCCCTGGACGGCGGCGAGCAGTCGTTCTCCCTGCTGGGGCAGTCCGTGGCCACGTTCCACCACAGGACGCTGGAGGCACTGCGGACGATCGGGGCGGAAGTGACCGTCGAGCATCCGCACCCGTTCGACCTGCCCGACGTGCGGCGGCCCTTCACCGAGGACACCGAGCACGCGTCGTACGACCCGTTCTGGGTCAACCGGTACTGGCAGGTGCTCAGCCAAGTGAGCCTGGTCCTGGAGGAGTTCTCCTCCAGCTACTCCGGCAAGATCAGCCCTGTGCACCACTTCTGGCACACCTTCGACCTCGCGGTCACCCGCTTCTCCGACCGCAGGGCCGATCCACCGCCGGAAGCCGACCCCGTGACCCGGGAGGCGTACTCCCGCGAGGTCATCAGCGCGGGCTTCTGGTTCGGTGACGACACCTTCCCCGGGCCCGCCTTCTACTCCTACGCCGCGCCGGAGCCCGCCGGGCTCGCCGGCCGGCCGTTGCGACCGGAAGCGGCCCGGTGGGCCGAGCGGGGCGGCAGCCACCTGGCCACGCTGGCCTACGACGACGTGCGCGGGCAGCCGGACGCCGTGGCGAAGGTGCTCGACTTCTACGAGACGGTCTATCAGGCCGCGGCCGGCCTCGCGGGCTGGGACACCGGGCGCCTCGCCTGCCCGGGGGGCGTCACCGATCCGCGCGCGGGCATCTGACGGTATGTCATGAGAAGGGTGCTGGAAGGCGCCGCCGACCGGCTGTTCCCCGGCGGCGGCAACACGCACGGCACCCTCCCGGCCGCGCTCGTCCTGCTCACGCTCGTCACCGGCTTCGTGGACGCGGTGAGTTACCTCGGCCTCGACCACGTCTTCGTGGCCAACATGACCGGCAACGTCGTCTTCCTCGGCTTCGCCCTGGCCGGGGCCCGGAGCCTGTCGGCCTGGGCGTCGCTGCTCGCCTTCGGCGCGTTCATGGCGGGCGCGTGGGCGGTCGGGCGCCTGGGCCGCGCCGGGCGGATCGCCGCCGGGCGGCGGGCCGGCCGTCACCTGCGGCGAGGACGCACTCCGGTGTCCTCGATCGCCGGACAGTCCCTGGTCCCCCACACCGGGCAACTGTTCGCCGCCGTCACCGCCACCCACGCGGCCCTGGTCACGGCGGCCCTGGTGGTCACACTGACGGCGGGTCACAGGACGCCCTCGGCGAAGGCCGCGCTCATCGCGCTGCTCGCCTGCGGGATGGGCATGCAGAACGCGGTCGTCCGCGCGCTCGGTGTCCCCGACCTGACGACGACCGTGCTGACCCGCACCGTCACCGGCCTCATCGCCGACGAGCCCGGCCCCGCGACCGTACGCCGCCTGGTCTCCCTGGCCACCATGTTCGTCGGGGCGCTGTGCGGCGGCGCCCTCTTCCTGCGGGCGGGGGCGCCGCACGCACTGGCCGCGGCGGTGGTGCTGCTCGTCGTGGTGACGGTGACCGGGGCCCGCTCCCGGACGCCCGCCGGGTGAACTGACCTGTGGAGCCCGGGAGTCAGGGGCTGGCGATGAGGTCCGTGAGGCGGGTGGCGAGCCACGGCCTGCGGCCGCCGGCCCGGATCCCGCCGCGCGCGACGGCCCTCCAGAGCGGGACGCGCCGGAAGCCGATCAGCAGGAACGCGGTCGGCGCCGCCGTGATCCGGCAGTCGTAGGCACGCGGCGGGGCGTCGCGGGTCACCGTCGCGGCCCCGTCCTCCACGACGACCGCCAGCCGGGGGCCGCCCTTGACGGCGACGTCGAAGGCGACGCGGGCCCGGCGCGCCTTCTCCACGTCCAGGGCGAGCGGCATCATCGTCGGGAACGCCTGCCCTATGACCAGGCGCGCCTCGTCCGGCCCGATCCGCCACGGCAGGCGCGCGCCGCGCGCGACGTCGAGGCCGTGGACGAGGGTCTCGCTGAGCATCAGCCCGGTCGCGGCCGCCAGGGTGAGCACGACGCTCCCGCCGTACCAGGGCGTCGGGACCGGTGTGTCGGGCGCGAGCCCCTCGGTGATCCGGAGGAACCCCTCGCCCCGCTCGGCGACGGCGGCACCAGGACGGGCACGCGCCTCCTCGGCGAAGATGCCGACCGCCTTGGCGTTGACGGCCGTGATCCGCTCGACGAACGGCCCGTCACCGGGCGGCAGTACGTCGTCCCAGCCGTCGAACTCCCCGGTGAACGCGGAGCAGTACGCCAGATACACGGCGCACAGGTGCGCCTCGACGTCGCGCACCGCCCACCCCCGGAGCCCCGAGGGCGCGCCACCGTCCGGCACGTCCCGGAGCAGCCCTGCCAGACGCGGGACCGCGGCGCGCAGCGCGGCGCGGG
The DNA here is from genome assembly GCF_040689515.1 of Streptomyces sp. NPDC051173. Classification (NCBI taxonomy): domain Bacteria; kingdom Bacillati; phylum Actinomycetota; class Actinomycetes; order Kitasatosporales; family Streptomycetaceae; genus Streptomyces; species Streptomyces sp. NPDC051173. Next base: position 132,717 of record NZ_JBFBBD010000007.1, on the reverse strand, counting down.
TCCGCTCGTGCTCGACGACGGGATCGAAGCCGGTGGCCGCGCCCACAGATCACCCCTCACAGCGAACGAAACCGCAGGTTACCGCCGGTAGCCCGGCGGTGGAAGGTGTCGGTGCGGCCCTCGTGCGCGGGAAGTGCACGCAGGGGATGATGTCAGCGGATGTGATGGTTGAAGGAAGGAACCAGGAAGGAACAGAGCGACGTGGGCGACCAGCCCGCTGCGCGCGTTCCGAGACGAGACTCCGAAGACAGGACGGCAGCATGCCTCTTGAGGGTGAGTACGAAGCCAGCCCGGACCAGCGGGCCCGCGAACAGGTCGAGCTGTACGAGAGCTCGGGCGGCACACAGGGGACGACGATGCGGGGCATGCCCGTCGTCGTCCTCACGACCCGGGGCGCGAAGAGCGGCAAGATCCGCAAGACTCCGCTGATGCGGGTGGAACACGGCGGCAGCTATGCCGTGATCGCCTCCCTGGGCGGCGCGCCCAAGCACCCCGTCTGGTACCACAACATCGTGGCCGACCCCCGCGTCGAGCTCCAGGACGGGCCCACACGCCAGGACATGACGGCCCGTGAGGTGACGGGCGAGGAGAAGGACCGCTGGTGGGAGCGCGCGGTCGCGGCCTACCCCGATTACGCCGACTACCAGAGGAAGACCGAGCGCGAGATCCCGGTCTTCGTCCTGGAGGCGACGCCTTCCGGACACTGACCCGCGTACGTCCGGTCGGCCGGCTCGCCCGGCCGACCGGAAGCGGGCCCTTCCCGGATACGGATCGGCACATCAAGATCACCACGCGTGACCGCAAGTGCCGCCAAGAGCAGCGCCGTTCGGCAAGTACAAGGCCCGGGCCCCGTTCCCCTTTCCCCGCGCCGCGGGATATCCCTGATGGTGAGCGGCCGGTCGGCGGGCGCAGCGCGTGAAGGAGTGGGGCCATGGGCGGGGAACGGTTCGACGGCGGCTGGCACGTGGACGAGCGGTGCACGAACTGCGACGTCGCGCGGCAGCTGGCCCCCGGCCTGATCGGGGAGGCGGACGGCCTGTCGGTCGTCCTGCGCCCACCGCGCGACCGGGCCGAGGTCCGGCAGCTCCACGCCGCGGCGTACGCCTGCCACACCCGGTCCATCCACCCGCCGGAGGGGCGGCTCGACGCGGCGCTCGACCCCTTCCCGATGGCCCTGGACGACGGCGTGTACCTGTGCGGGCACAACTCCACGCGCACCGCGGGGGCCAACTCCTATCTGCTGCGCCGCCCCGGCGGCACCACGATGATGATCGACACCCCGCGCTGGAGCGCCCCGCTCGCCGCGCGGTACGAGGCGCTGGGGCCCGTCACCGACGTCCTGCTCACCCACCGCGACCACGCCGCGCACGGCCGCCGCTACGCCGACCGCTTCGGCGCCCGGCTGTGGATCCACGAGGGCGACCTCGACGCCGCCCCGGACGCCGACCACGTGCTCCGCGGCACCGAGGCAGCCCGGATCGCCGACGGTGTGGTCGCCCATCCCCTTCCCGGGCACACGCGCGGGAGCGTCGTCTACGTCGCGGACGAGCGGTACTGCTTCAGCGGCGACAGCTTCTACTGGTCCCGTACGACCGGGGACATCGAAGTGGCGGAGAGCGTCACGTGGTACTCCATCGAGGCGCTCGCCGCCTCCCTGGCCCGGACCGCCGCCGGGCTGCGCTTCGAATGGCTGCTGCCGGGCCACGGCGACCGGCGGCACCTCCCCGCCGACGACATGGCCGCGCGCATGCGGCGGCTGACGGACCGTACGCGAGAACTCCGGCCGCGCGCCGTCGACTTCACCGCTCTGCGCTGGTGACGGCGCGCACGGACCGCCGGAGCCGGCGGATTCTCCGTCAGCCGACCGTCACCTTGACGACGCGGCCGGACGCCTCGGACACGAACAGCTCGCGCCGCCCGTCGTGGTCACCGAAGCCACGGGGGACGCGGACGCTGGTGGGCGTGCGCAGCCCCGACACCAGGACGCAGGACCGGCCGGTGACCGGGTCCACCTGGATGAGTTCGCCGTCGCGGAAGCTCGCGACCACCAGCTTCCCCTCGAACGAGGTGAGGTCGTCGAGCACCTTGGTCTTCAGCGGATTCCGGCTGAGTTCGACGACCGTGGTGTGGGCCGCCGGGTCGTTCAGGGGGACGCGTACGACCGGGGACGAGGTGTCGGTGATGACGCTCGCGTACAGCTGGTCACCCACGATCTCCAGGCCGTTGGTGCCGAAGACGTCCGCCGCCCGCGTCCACTTCTCGTCCTTCGTGCCGTCCGGCCGGAACTTGAGGATGCCGGTGGCCAGCTCGCGGCTGACGTAGAGATTGCCGTCGGCGTCGATGGCCAGGCCGTTGACGCCGGACAGCCCGTCCACGAACTTCTCCGCCTTCGGAGCGACGGCGGTCGGGTCGAACCGCACGATGCCGCCGCCCGTCGCCCAGGACGTCAGCGGATTCACGCCGTAGTCGACGTACATCATCCCGTCGGGGCCGCGCCGGATCCCGCCGGGGCCGCTCACGGGGACGCTGACCTTGAGCGTGCCGTCCGGGGCGTAGCCCTCGACCCGGTTCTTGGTGAGGTGCGAGACCCAGAGGGTGCCGCGCCCGTCGAACTCCAGGTTCTCCTGCCAGTCGAGCAGCGGTACGCCGCCCTCGTGGAAGACCTCGGCGCGTGCCTTCTCTGCGCACGGCGCGAGGGCCTCGGCGCCGGACGCCTGAGCCGCGGCCGCGGGCAGTTGCGAGCCGCCGACCAGCAGCGCGGACACCAGACTCGCGGCGAATATCGCTCTGCGTAAGCGCATCATGACGGGTCGGTCCTTTCGGTTCGATGCCCTTGGGGTGGGCTGTGGCCAACCGGCGCCGACGAAGCGCAAGTTACTCGGCAGTATAGAAGGGGATCAGAGGAATGTTCCAGAAAAGGCTTTCCCGGGCGAACGCCGCCCGTCCGGCCTCACTCGCAGCCGGTGCGGCGGTCGACGCCGGGCAGTAGGTCTTTCCACTGCTTCTCCGACAGCGGTGCGCTGCGGACCGAGCACAGGGTACGGGTCAGTTGATCGAAGTCGGTGCTCACCACGAGACCTCGGCTGCCGAAGGCTTTGAGAGAGCTCCCGCCTGTGGCCGTCATGAAGAGGTCACCAGCAGGGCTCACTTCGAGCACCTCGCCCGGCCCGACGGCACTCGGCTGACCCTCATCTGCGTACCGCAGCGCGTCCGTACCCAGACGACCACGGCCCCAGCGAACGCCGCGGTCCCCCCTCTCCAGCACGACGTCCCCGGCGGCCCCAATGGCCCCCGGCAGCGGCCCGTCCGCCCATCCACAGACCCTGCCGCGCAGCGCAGGCTGCCCACCGAGCCTGCGCCTCAAGTTATCCGGCCCTCCGGGGGCGGTTCACAGCATCCAACGGTGACGGTCACACATCACATGCCCCACCCACCCATCCCATGCATGCTGTGAGGGTATTGACTGCTCCCCTTCTCCTGAAGGGAGGGACTCCCCTCAGGGCTGAGCGGAGATTTCTGGCTCAGGCAGCCTTCCGGGCCAGCGGCCCGGGAGGTCTTATGCCCTCAGCACCAGCAGGGCACAGACCAGCCCTGACAAGCATCACGCGGGCGGAGTTCTTGTCTCTCGGGGAGACCGTTCCGCATGCGATGCAGGTGTAGGTGCGCATCCCCAGCGGCAGTGCGTGCTTGGCTCTCGCTCCGCAGTGCGCGCAGTCCATCGTGGTGTGCGCGGGGTGGACCAGGTGCACGGCTCTGCCGTGCTTGCGGCCCATCTCGATCAGGGACCGCTTCGTCGCTCCGATGGCGGCGTCAGCGGCCTTTCTCGCCACGGTCGTCCTGGCGAGGAACTTCGGGCGGAAGTCCTCCACCGCGATGGCGTCGTGGTCGCGCACGACGCGCTTGGCCCACTTGCGGCCGGTGTCCTCACGCTGCCGGGCAACCTTCCTGTGCAGCTTGGCCCTCAGCCGCTTCGCTTCGCGGAACCCCTTCGAGCCAGCCTGCCCCTTCGCCGGTTTGCGGCGGGCCATCATCCGGTCGTACCGGGTCAGCTTCACCTGGGCCTTCTTCCCGTGCTGGGCATGCGGCAGGTCATGGACTCCGGACGTGGTGGTCGCGGTCTCCTTCACACCCCAGTCCACACCGAGCACCGCGCCCGCCACCGGCAGAGACTCGGCCCGGGCAGCGACGACGAAGCCGGCGTACCAGTGCCCGAGACTGTCCCGGTACACGCGAACCGAAGAGGGTTCGGAAGGCAGGTCCCGCGACCACACCACGGTCAAGCTGATGCCACCGGCGAGTTGCAAACGGCCGTCTTTCAGCCGGAAACCTCGTCGGGTGCAGTTCAGACTCGGGTCGGCCTCGCCCTTCTTCTTCCAACGGGGCATCCCGGCCCGGCGGTGCATCGGAAGCCGGTCCTTGATGTCCTTCTGCGCCTTGGCTCGGGACTTCCCGAAGTCCCGTATGACCTGCTGCTGGGGAACCGACGAACCCTCACGCAGCCAAGCAGTAGCAGTACGAGCCACGGTCAGCATCCTGTCGAGCTGTGCCGGACCGCATGACCCCTTGTCCTCGGGACTGGCCTTGTTGTGCAGGTGGGTGGCCTTGGACTTGGCGACGCATTCATTCCAGATCCAACGGCACCGGTCCCACTCGGCCATCAGCGCGGCGAGCGCGGTGGACGACACGCGCAACCGATAGGTGTACCGGGCGTACCCGGCCCCTTCGGTTGCCACTGATGTCACCATGACGTCAAACTAGCATCGTGATCCGATTCGCGCTGCGTATCCCCGAAGACCTCCACGCCCGGCTGACCAAGCAGGCAACTGCGGACCGGCGGTCCATCAACTCCGAGATCCTGCACCTGCTTGAGGTCGCCCTCAGCGTCCCCATGTCGGGCGACGAATCATCCAGCAGCGATACGTCTACTGCTGCCCCCCTGCACGGGAAGCCGGATTCCGCCCCGGCCTGAAGGCCGGGGACCGCGTTCGTGCGGGAGACCAGGCTGCCCATGAGGGCGAACGAGCCGACCGCGAGCCCGCCCACCCCAGCCCTGCAGGGCGCGGAAGGCGATCAGCCGGCCCATGCTCCGAGCCGCGCCGCCCCACAGTTCGTCGCCTTCAACCGGCTGGTGCAGTCGACACCCGCCCTGCGGGAGTACTGGCACCGCATGTGGCTGCGGCACGAGACCGCCCTGGCCGCCACGATCGCCGAGGCGACCGGCGCCCCGGAAGGCGACATCACCGCCACCGCCCTGGCCCACTTCGCCCTGGAGAGCCTCGGCCAATTCCGCGGCCACGACGATCCCCAGCACGCCCTGCGCGAGGTGTTCGACCTACTGGAGAACGGCTGGGGGCAGCGGATCGGAGGGGTTACGTCCGGCGGCTGACCGCAGGCGCGGCAGCAGACCCCCGCCCGGCAGCGGGCGCCCAAAAGAAGCCATATATCCATATTGCACGGATATGATGCACATCATGGGCAAGCCTGGACAGCAGCGTCTCCATCGTCCCCACGGACGGTGGTCCCCGGTTCTGCTGTCCCCGGTGCTCCTGACGGCGGTCATCGCCAGCCTGGCGTACACCACGCCCAGGAGCATGGCCTTCAGCCGCATCCTGCCCGCGGCCCCCGCCCTCGCGGCCGCCATGTGGCCCGTGCTCCCCACGGTGCTGCTGGGGACGGTCTGCTTTCTGCTCATGATCGGCCTCGGCATCGTCTTCCCCGACCTGGGCACGGGATACACGGCGGCGGGGATCGTCGCGGTCACCGTGGCGGCGGCGTACGGCAGTCACGTCCGGCTCCAGCGGGAGCAGTCCCTCTTCCAGGTCCGGCTCGTCGCCGACGCCGCGCAGCAGGTGGTCCTGGGCCCGATGCCGCGCTGCTACGGCGGCATCGAGGTCGAGTCGCTGTATCTCGCGGCCGCCGCGGAGGCCCGCATCGGCGGCGACTTCTACGAGGTGGCGGACACCGGCTTCGGGGTCCGCCTGCTCATCGGGGACGTACGGGGCAAGGGCCTGCCGGCGGTGGGCGCGGCCGCGGCGGTGGTCAACTCCTTCCGCGAGGCGGCCTACGACGAACCCGACCTGGGCGGCATCGCGCACCGCCTGGAGGCCAGCAGCACCCGCTACAACGCCGCCTTCCCCCCTGACGACCTGATGGAGCGCTTCACCACCGCCGTCCTCGTCGAGATCCCGTACGAGGGCGGCGTCGTCAGGATCCTCAACTGCGGGCATCCCCCGCCGCTGCTCCTGACCCGGGACGGGGTGCGCGTCCTGGACCCGACCGCCCCCTCACCCCTGCTCAACCTCGCGGACCTGATCGGCGATCACTACCAGACCGACACGTTCGACTTCGCCCACGACGACCAGCTGCTCCTCTACACCGACGGCGTCACCGAGGCCCGCGACCGCACCGGCGAGTTCTTCCCCCTGGCGGACTGGATGCGCGGGCAGAAGCCGGCCCACCCCCGCGAACTGCTCGACAGGCTCCACCGCGATCTCCTCCTCTACAGCAGCGGCGGCCTGGACGACGACATCGCGGCCCTCGCCGTACGCTCCCGCGAAACCCCGGCGTCCCCCTCACCCCACAGGTCACACCCTTAGTAAGATCCCACCGTTCCAGGGGGAGGACGGATTCGGCATGGGAATGCTGGCAGCGGACAGCCCGGCGCACATAGGGCCGTTCCGGACGGTCGGGGTGCTCGGGCAGGGTGGCATGGGGCAGGTGCTGCTCGGGGTGGCGCCCGACGGGCGGCTCGTGGCCGTCAAGCGGGTGCACGCCGATCTGGCGGAGGACCCCGGGTTCCGTACGCGGTTCCGGCGGGAGGTGGACGCCTCGCGGCGGGTGTCCGGGGCCTACACCGCGCCGGTCGTCGACGCCGACCCGGACGCGCCGACGCCGTGGCTCGCCTCCCTCTGCCTGCCCGGGCCCTCGCTGAGCGAGGCGCTGGACGCGGGCGGCACGCTGCCCGAGGAGGCCGTGCGGCTGCTCGCCGCCGGGCTCGCCCAGGCCCTGGACGACATCCACCGGGCCGGCCTCGTGCACCGGGACCTGAAGCCGTCGAACGTGCTCCTGACGGAGGACGGCGTACGGGTCGTCGACTTCGGCATCGCCCGCGCGGCCGACCACGAGACGAAGCTGACGCACACGGGCGCGGTGATCGGCTCGCCCGCGTTCATGTCGCCCGAGCAGGTCCGGGGTGAGCGGCCGGGGCCGGCGAGCGACGTGTTCTCGCTCGGCGTCACGCTCGTGACGGCCGCCACGGGCGGGAGCCCGTTCGCGGGCGACTCACCGCTCGCGCTCATGCATGCCGTCGCCCACGACCTCCCCGACCTCGGCTCCGTACCGCCCCCGCTGCGCCGGATCGTCGAGCCGTGCCTGGCCAACGACCCGGCCGCCCGGCCGGCCCCGGGGCAGCTCCTCCGACTGATCGGGCCGCTCTCCCCTTCCGCCCGCCCCTGGCCGGAAGCGGTGTACGAGCGGATCGCGGAGCGCCGGACCTGGGCGACCCGGCTCGCGGCCACGGCCGGCACCACGACGCCACCACCCGTCCCGCCGCTCCCGCCCAACGCGCCCACCACACCCACTCCATCCACTGCACCCGCCGCGGTCGCGCCGCGCCGCCGCCCCCGGTGGCTGATCCCCGCGATCACGGCGGGCACGGTGCTCGCGGCGGCGGCTGTCGCGGTCCTGGCGATCGGCCCGGCCGACGTCTATTACACGTTCGTCCCCGAGCCCGTGCCGCACGGACATGCACCCCTACGTGCACGCCTTCTCCCCCGCCATCGACCCGCCCTGGGAGGCCCGTACCGACTTCGAGATCTTCCACGGACTCGCGGCGAAGGTGGCCGAGCTGGCGGAGGGGCGGCTCGGCACGGTCCACGACCTGGTGGCCACGGCGCTCCAGCACGACACACCCGGCGAGACCGCCCAGCCCGGCGGGCACGTGCCGGACTGGCGCGAGGACGGCGTGCCGGCCGCACCGGGCCGCAACCTCCCCGTCTTCACCCTGGTCGAGCGCGACTACACCGCCGTGGCGGACAGGCTGGCCGCCTTCGGGCCGCGGTGCGAAGAGGACGGCATGCACGTCAAGGGGGTCACCGTGCACCCGGTGCCGGAGGCCCGGTGGCTCGCCGCCCGCTGCGGGACGGCCGCCCGCGGCCCGGCGGCGGGCCGTCCGCTGCTGGACACGGACGTGAAGTTCTGCGAGGCGATCCTCGCGCTGTCCGGCACCACCAACGGCCGGATCGCCGCCGAGGGCTTCGGGGAGCTGGCCCGGCGCTGCGGCCCCGAGAGCGGGCTCGCGGAGCTGGGCGAGGCGGTGGCCGAGCGGCGGGTGGTGTTCTCCGACACCCAGGACCGGCCCGTGCAGGTCGGCTCCAGCTTCGAGTGGTCCGGCAAGGAGGCGCCGGACCGCCGCTACTCGCCCTTCACCGTCAACACCGAGCACCGCAAGCCCTGGCACACCCTCACCGGCCGCCAGCACTTCTACCTCGACCACGACTGGATGGCCGAGCTCGGCGAGCAACTGCCCGTCTACCGGCCACCGTTGGACCTGGCGGCGCTCGGCGAGCACGGCCCCGGCCCGGGCTCCGGGGACGGCCGGGCCGTCACCGTGCGGTACGTCACCCCGCACTCGAAGTGGTCGATCCACTCCGAGTACCAGGAGAACCTCCTGATGCAGACCCTCGCCCGCGGCGGGCCCGTCATCTGGATGAGCGTCGAGGACGCCGAGGCGATCTCGGTGGCGGACAACGACTGGATCGAGGCGGTCAACGCCAACGGGGTCGTCGTCGCGCGGGCGGTGGTCTCGCACCGCATGCCGGCCGGCACGGTGTTCATGTACCACGTCCAGGAACGCCTGGTGAACGTCCCCCGGTCCACGGCGACCGGCCGCCGCGGCGGCGTGCACAACGCCCTCACCAAGCTGCTGATCAAACCCACCCATCTCATCGGCGGATACGGGCAGTTGGCGTTCGCGCCCAACTACTACGGACCCACCGGCAACCAGCGGGACGCCGTCACCACCATCCGGCGGCGCTCGCAGAACGTGGAGTACTGACGTGCCCCGTGCCGAAGCCCCCGTCGGACGCGTGATGGCTCAAGTGGCGATGGTGATGAACCTCGACAAGTGCATCGGCTGCCACACCTGCTCGGTCACGTGCAAGCAGACCTGGACCAACCGGGCGGGCACCGAATACGCGTGGTTCAACAACGTCGAGACCCGGCCCGGCCAGGGCTACCCCCGCGGCCACGAGGACCAGGACAGGTGGAAGGGCGGCTGGCAGCTCAAGCGCGGCCGCCTCGTGCCCCGCGCGGGCGGCCGCGCCCGCCGCCTGGCCCGGCTCTTCGCCAACCCCGAACTGCCCACCCTGGACGACTACTACCAGCCCTGGACCTACGACTACGACACCCTCGTGAACGCACCGCTCGGCGACGACGTGCCCACCGCCCGTCCCCGCTCCCTGACCGACGGCCGCCCCACGGCCGTCACCTGGGGCCCCAACTGGGACGACGACCTCGGCGGCGGCCCCGAGCACCTCGCCGGCGACCCCCTGCTGCGGAAGATGAACGAGGAGGTGCGCCTCGCCTACGAGCAGGCGTTCATGTTCTACCTGCCGCGCATCTGCGAGCACTGCCTCAACCCGTCGTGCGTCGCCGTGTGCCCGTCCGGCGCGCTGTACAAGCGCGTCGAGGACGGCATCGTCCTGGTCGACCAGGACCGCTGCCGCGGCTGGCGGATGTGCGTGTCGGGCTGCCCGTACAAGAAGGTGTACTTCAACCACCACACCGGCAAGGCCGAGAAGTGCACCTTCTGCTACCCGCGCATCGAGGCCGGGGAGCCCACGGTGTGCTCGGAGACGTGCGTGGGCCGGCTGCGCTACCTCGGCGTCATGCTCTACGACCCCGACCGGGTGGGCGCGGCCGCCGCGGTGGAGGACGAACGGGATCTCTACCGCGCCCAGCTCGACTGCTTCCTCGACCCGAACGACCCCGAAGTCGCCCGCGCCGCCGAGGAGTCCGGCATCCCGCACGACTGGATCACGGCCGCGCGCCGCTCCCCCGTCCACGCGCTGATCTCCACCTACCGGCTGGCGCTCCCGCTGCACCCGGAGTATCGCACGATGCCCATGGTCTGGTACGTGCCCCCGCTCTCCCCCGTCGTCGACGCCCTGAGCGGCAGCGGGCACGACGGCGAGGACCCGGCCAACCTCTTCGCCGCCGTCGACGCGCTCCGCATCCCCCTGGGCTACCTCGCCGAGCTGTTCACGGCGGGCGACCCGGGCCCGGTCGAGGCCGCGCTGTGCCGCCTGGCGGCGATGCGCGCCCACCTGCGGCGCGTAAACCTCGGCGAACCCCAGGACCCCGCGATCGCGGCGAGCGTCGGGCTGGACGAGCACGGCATGGCGGAGATGTACCGGCTGCTGGCCCTGGCCAAATACGACGAGCGCTACGTCATCCCCACCACGTACACCAGCGGCACACCCGTCCCGCAGGACATGCCGGGGTGCAGCCTGGACACGGCCGGCGGCCCCGGGATGCTCGGCGGCGGCTTCGACCCGGACGCCTTCCACGCCCCGCCCGCCGTACCGGCCCCGGCGGCCGCGGGCTCCGTGCCCGCGGGGCGCCTGAACCTCCTCAACTGGAACGGCCGCGGCACCCCGTCGGGCCTGTTCCCCCGGCCCGGGAAGGGGGAGCGGTGACCGCGACCGCAGTCCGCCAGGGCGCGTCCCTGCTGCTGGCCTATCCGGACACCGACTGGCCGCGCCGCCTCCGGCTCGTCCAGGAGGCCCTGGCCACCGTGCCCGGGGAGAGCGGCGCCCTGCTCGCCGCGTTCTGCCGGAGCGTGGCCGGCGTGCCCACCCTCGAACTGGCGGCGCGCTACGTCACCACCTTCGACCGCAGCCGCCGGCGCACCCTGCACATGACGTACTACGCCGACGGCGACACCCGGCGCCGCGGCGCCTCACTCGTGCGCATCAAGGGGGCGATGCGCGCGCGGGGCTGGCAGCCGCCCGACGGGGAGCTGCCGGACTTCCTGCCGAGCCTGCTGGAGTTCGCGGCCCGCTGCCCCCGGGAGGGCGGCCCGCTGCTCGTCGAGCACCGGCCCGGGCTGGACCTGCTGCACGGCGCGCTGGAGAAGCACGGCAGCCCGTACGCGGGTGTCGTACGGGCGGTGCGCCTGACCCTGCCCGCCCTTTCGCCGTCCGACCGGCGCCAGGCCCGGCGGCTGGCCCAGGACGGGCCGCCCGTCGAGACCGTCGGGCTGGCCCCCTTCACCGCTCCGGGACCCTCCACTCCTGAGGGCGGCCGCCGATGACGTACGCGGACATCGCCCTGTGGGGCGTACTCCCCTATCTGGTCCTGAGCGTCTGCATCGCCGGTTCCCTCTGGCGCTACCGCTACGACCGGTTCGGCTTCACCACGCGCTCCACCCAGCTCCACGAGGCCCGGCTGCTGTCCGTGGCGGGCCCCCTCTTCCACTACGGGCTGTTCCTCGTCATCGGCGGGCACGTCGCAGGGTTGCTCGTTCCGGAGTCCTGGACCGAGAAGCTGCACGTCACCGAGCGGTTCTACCACCTCAACGCCCTGCTCGTCGGCGGCCCCGCCGGGCTCGCCACGGCGGCCGGGTTCGGCCTGCTGATCTGGCGGCGGGTGCGGACGCCCGCCGTGCGGCGGACCACCAGCCGCAGCGACCTCCTCGTCCACCCCCTGCTCGCCACGGTGATCCTCGCCGGGCTGACCGCCACGGCCAGTGGCGTCGCGGCCCATCCGTACGACTACCGGCGGGGGGTGTCCCTGTGGTTCCGCAGTCTCTTCACCCTCGACCCCGACGTCGGCGCCATGGCGCACGCGCCGCTCGTGTACCGGGTGCACGCCCTGCTCGCCATGGCCCTGTTCGCCCTCTGGCCCTTCAGCCGCCTCGTCCACGCGCTCACGGCACCGCTCGGCTATCTGCTGCGGCCCTACGTGGTCTACCGGTCCCGGTCCCGCCCCGGATCCCCGGTCCGTGACGCTCCCCTGATCACCCGAAAGGAAGCCGGTCACCGGCCTCACCGGTCGCGGGCCACCGCGCGCCCTTGACGGTCAGCCCCAGATCGTCGGCGGCGGTGGCCAGGGCCCGCAGGCCGGGCAGCAGCCCCGCGCGCTCGCGCGGGGTCAGCCGCGACACGAGCGCCGCCACCTCGCCCCGCCGCCGCGTCATCACCGCACCCACCAGGGACGATCCCCGCTCCGTGAGCCGCACGGTCACCTCGCGCCGGTTCGCCGGGTTGGCCTTGCGCCCGGCCAGCCCGGCGGCCTCCAGCCGCTCCACCATCCGCATCGCCGTGGACGGATTGACGTCCAGCATCCCCGCCAGGGCGACCAGCTTGAGCGGGCCGCTGTCCTCCAGCACGACCAGCGTGCGCAGCTGTGGGAGCGTCAGGCTCTCGTCCATCCCCGCCAGCGTCCGCGCGGACATGCCCACCAGGAGCCGTGAGATCGCCATGATCACCAGAGTGATCTCCTCGGCCTCCGCGGCCGGGTCACCGTCGTCCACCCGCAATTCGTCATGTGCCATGGTCACTTGTTATACGCGGTCGGAGGCCGCACGCCGATGCCTGGAGCAGGATGCTCAGCGCACGGGCCCGATCGGCAGCCCGGCGATACCGGCTCCACGGCGCAGCACGTCGCGAAGCATGGCGGGGGTCAACGTCCCTGTGAACAGGTTGCGTTGGCTGGGATGATAGCTGCCGACCAGGCACAGGCGCTGCCCACCGCCGGGGTCGTCGACCTGTGACTCGGCGCCGTGCCCGAAAGCCGGGCGGGGGCGGGGCGGCCGCCAGCCCGCGCTCGCCAGTACGGGCGGCAGCGCCTGCCAGGCGAAGGCGCCGAGCACCACGACCGCCCGCAGTGCCGGCCGCAGCAGTTCGAGTTCGCGGGCGAGCCAGGGGCGGCAGGTGTCCCGCTCGGCGGTGGTGGGCCGGTTGTCCGGCGGCGCGCAGTGCACCGGCATGGTCATCCGTACCCCGGACAGCTCCATCCCGTCGCCGCGGTGGGTGGCCGTCGACCGGGAGGCCAGGCCGAGCTCGTACAGCGCGGCGAACAGCGCATCACCGGCCGGGTCCCCGGTGAAGACGCGCCCGGTGCGGTTGCCGCCGTGCGCGGCCGGGGCCGGCCCGACGATCGCCAGCGGGGCGTCCGGCGGCCCGAAGCCGGGCACGGGCCTGGCCCAGTGGTCCCAGTCCTGGAAGGCCCTGCGCTTCACGCGTGCCACCTCCTCCCGCCAGGCCACCAGCCGCGGGCAGGCCCGGCACGTGACCACCGCCGCGTCCAGGTCCCGGACCGTGGTCATCCGGGGAGCGGTCAGCGCGGGGAAGTCGTGCATGCTCACACGCCTCTTCCTAAAATGGATGAACCGGAAGTTGCTTGCCCACCACGCGGTCCGGAGGGTGCCGTCATGGCCACACAGATCACTTACCGGCGAGTCTACGAAGAGACCTCGCCCAAGGAGGGGCAGCGCGTGCTCGTCGACCGCGTCTGGCCACGCGGCATACGCAAGGAGGACGCGCACCTGGACGAGTGGCTGCGCGACGTGGCCCCCTCCACGGAGCTGCGCCGCTGGTACGCCCACGACCCCGACCGCTTCCCCGAGTTCCGCCGCCGCTACCGCGCGGAACTGCGCGACGCCGGACACCGGCAGGCCGCGGAGCACCTGCGCGACCTGGCCGCGCACGACGGACTCACGCTGCTGACGGCGACGAAGGATGTCGACCACAGCCAGGCGGCGGTCCTGGCGGAGTGGCTCAGCGGGAAGGGCTGACGGGGGCCGGAGCGAAGCAGGCGCGCAGGCCCACCCGCCGCCGGGGCCGGCCCAGCATGCCGCCGGGCGACTTCAGGCACGCGTACCTCGACGGACAGCGCACGGTGTCACGGCGCCTGCGGGCCGTGCCCTACCCCTCGCACGCCTCCAGCCAGTGGACCTCCCCCGCCCCCAGTGCGATCCGGGCCCGGGGACGCATCGGGCCGTCGTCGCGGCGGGAGAGCAGGGTGACCTCCTCGACCTCGGCCGTGAGCGTGCCGAGCCGGACCGCGCACTCGGCGGCCAGGTGCCGCGGGTCCCGGGTGCGGCCGAGGGACAGGTGCGGGGTGAAGCGGCCTCCGCAGAGCGGGAAGCGCGGCCCCAGCGCCCGGTGGAGACGGGTCCACGGCCCGAGGTCGGCCGCGGCCGGGTCGAGCCACACCGTCGCGTCACGCCGGTGCGTGAAGTACCGCACGCCGGCCAGCCGCGCCGTGAACGGCGCGCTCTCCGCCGCCCCGGCGGCGAGCAGCGGCAGAGCCCGTACGAAGTCCTCCTCCGGCACGAAGCCGAAGAGCAGGTTCACATGCGGTGGCCAGCGGCGGACCTGCGGATCGTGCTCCCAGCGGATGTCCTGGATCGCGGGCCAGAGCTGCCGCGGCGGCAGCCACGCCACGGCCGTACGGGCCGTCGGCGCCACGTCGAGCGCGGCCGGCGGCTCGGCCCCGCCGGTAGCCGGATTCCCGTCCACGCCTCCATCGTCCCGGCCGCACCCGCGTCGCACGAGTCGGCGCGGCGTCCGCCAGGGCCTGCTCGCTCAGTCCGTGGCCATCTCGGCGCGCACCTCCTCCTCCGTCGTGTCCCGCAGTCCGCCGTCCAGGCGGAGCCAGCGCGTCGCGCCGATGGACGCCAGGAAGCGGAGGTCGTGGCTGGCCACGACGAGTGCTCCCTCGTAGGACTCCAGGGCGGTCGTCAGCTGCCTGACGCTCGCCATGTCCAGGTTGTTCGTCGGCTCGTCGAGCATCAGCAACTGCGGGGCGGGCTGCGCGAGCATCAGTGCCGCCAGGGTGGCCCGGAAGCGCTCGCCACCCGAGAGGGTCGCGGCCCGCTGGTCCGCGCGGGCACCCTTGAAGAGGAAGCGGGCCAGCCGGGCCCTGATCTCGTTGCCGGTCGCCTCGGGGGCGAACCGGGCGACGTTCTCGGCGACGGTCAGCCCGTCGTCGAGGACGTCGAGCCGCTGGGGCAGGAACCGCAGCGGCACATGGGCCGTCGCCTCCCCGGAGAGCGCGTCGAGCTCGCCGGCGACCGTGCGCAGGAGCGTCGTCTTGCCCGCGCCGTTGCGGCCGACGAGCGCGATCCGCTCGGGGCCGCGCAGCTCGAACTCGCCGTCCACGCGGGCCCCGTGACGCAGCCGCAGCTCGCTCAGCGTCAGCACCGAGCGGCCCGGCGGCACGGCCGTGTGCGGAAGGTCGACGCGGATCTCGTCGTCGTCGCGCACGGCCTCCACCGCCTTGCCGAGCCGCTCCCGCGCCTCGGCGAGCCTCTCCTCGTGCATGATGCGGTGCTTCCCCGCGGAGACCTGGGCCTGGCGCTTGCGCCCGCCCATGACGATCTTCGGCTCGCGCTTGCTGTCCCACATCTTCTGGCCGTACCGCTTGCGGCGGGCCAATTTGACCTGGGCGTCGGCCAGTTCGCGCTGCTGCTTGCGCAGGCCGGCCCCGGCCGCCCGGACCATGCGTTCGGCGGCCTCCTGCTCGGTGGCGAGGGCCTCCTCGTACGCGGAGAGGTTGCCGCCGTACCATGCGATCCCGCCCGCGCGCAGATCGGCGATCTGGTCGACGCGTTCGAGCAGTTCACGGTCGTGGCTGACCACGACCATGACGCCCGGCCACGCCTCGACGGCCGCGTGGAGCCTGCGGCGCGCGTACAGGTCGAGGTTGTTGGTGGGTTCGTCGAGGAGGAGGATGCCGGGCCGGCGCAGGAGGAGTGCGGCCAGGCGCAGCAGGACCGACTCGCCGCCGGACAGCTCGCCGGTGGTGCGGTCCAGGCCGATGTGTCCCAGGCCCAGCCCGGCGAGCGTCGCGGTGGCGCGTTCCTCGACGTCCCAGTCGTCGCCGACCGCGGCGAAGTGCTCCTCGCGCGCGTCACCCGCTTCGATGGCGTGCAGCGCGGCGCGTGTGCCGGCGATGCCGAGGACGTCGTCGACGCGGAGCGCGGTGTCCAGCGTGACGTTCTGCGGCAGGTATCCGATCTCGCCGGCCACGCGTACGGTGCCCTCGGCCGGCCGGAGTTCCCCGGCGAGCAGCTTCAACAGGGTTGATTTCCCTGATCCGTTGACGCCGATGAGCCCGGACCTGCCGGGTCCGAAGGCGGCCTGGAAGCCGTCGAAGACGGTGGTCCCGTCCGGCCAGGCGTAGGAGAGGGACGTGCAGGTGAGGAAGGCGGGGGAAGAGGTGGGTGGCATGGACATACGGGCCTCGCGGGTCGCTTGAGGTGGGAGGTGGCCAGGAAGCGCACGGGGACACCGCGGGGCGACCGCGAGGGGCGAGGGATACGTAGAAGGATCCCCGCACCGACGGGAGGACGGCTGATGCGTCGAGGTCGCACACGGAACGCGGGCAGCGGACGCGATGACGGCGTGGCTGCGCGGCGCGGTGTCTCAAGACCTCAGACGAGCAACGTCCTTCTCCGATCGACGGCAACAGGGGCTCGGCAAACGTATGGGGGGTGCGGGTGGTGCGTCAACGTATTTGTTCGCGGTGCCGGGCGCGGCCGCAGGCCCGATCCTGCTCGGCCTTCTGGCAGGCGCCCATGCCTTCGCCGGCTCGCGGTGGACCACGGCCGCGAGCCGACGAAGGGGGTGCTGGGTGACGTACGGCCCGGAGGCCGTCCTCACGCCTCCGCGACGGCCTCCAGCGGGCTCAGGGCGGCCGCCCGGCGGGCCGGGACGGCGGCGGCGACCGCGCCGATCGCGAGGGACACCGCGCAGATGAGGAGGAGCGTGCCCCAGGGCATGGCCAGGGCGTAGTGCTCCATCGCCCCGTCGGCCAGGGAGCCGACCGCCCAGGCGCTGAACAGCCCGCCCGCCAGGCCGAGTAGGGTGCCGAAGGCGGCTACGGTCACCGATTCCAGGCGGATCATCCGGCGGATTCCGGCACGGTCCATGCCGATGGCGCGCAGTGCGCCGATCTCGCGGGTGCGTTCGGTGACCGACATGGCCAGGGTGTTGACGATGCCGAGCGAGGCGATCACGACGCCGATGGCCAGCAGCCCGTACATCAGGGTCAGCAGGTCGCCCATGCTGCCCGCGGCCTCGCGGACGATCTGCTCCCGGTCCTGCACCTTCAGCAGCGGGTTGTTGCCCACGGCGGTGCGCAGCCGGTCCTCGGTGTTCTTGGCGACCGCGTCGGTGCGGACGAGGATCCGCTGGACGGAGTCGGGGACGTAGCTGTTCCGCGCCACCTCGGTGCGGGCGCCGAGTGCGGCGTCGGCGATGGGGTTGTCCTTGTAGACGGCCGCGACGGTGTACTTCCTGAACTCCTGGTCCCGGCCGATGCGGGCGTTGACCTCGCCGCCCGCGCGCACGCCGTGTTCCCGGGCGACGGCGGCGGAGAGGGCGATCCGGCCCGGTCCGAGGTCGGCGAGGGTGCCGCTGGTGAGGTCGAGCTTCATCACGTCCTTCACGGTGGCGGGGTCGACGCCGGCGATGCCCCTGGCGTTGCCGCCGATGAAGACGGTGGAGTCGGCGACGGCGGTCGCGGTCCGTACCCCGGGCGTGCCGGCCACGCGCTGTACGGCGGCCGGGTCGATGCCGTCCATGTTGCCGCGGGTGCTGATGACGTAGTCGGCGCCGAGGCCGGCCGCGGCCTGGCGGTCGAGGGCCTGGGAGGTGGAGTTGCCGATGACGGCGAGCCCGGCGACCAGTGCCGTGCTGATCATCAGGGCGGAGGCGGTGGCCGCGGTGCGCCGCGGGTCGCGCAGCGCGTTCTCCCGCGCGAGGTGGCCGACGACCCCGAAGCGGCGGGTCAGCCGTCCGGTCAGTCTGATGACGGGGGCGGCGAGCAGCGGCGACAGCACGATCATGGCGACGACGAGGACGGCGCAGCTGAGCATCGCGTTCCGCAGGTTCTCCTCCGAGGCGTCCTTCGCCCCCGTGAGGGAGATCAGCCGGCCGGCGCCGAGGACGAGGAGGGCGAGCCCCGTCACGGCGCGGACCCGGGACTGCGTCGCGGTGGGCGGCTGTCCGGCCGAGCGCAGCGCCTCGACGGGCGCGACCTTCGCCGCCTTGCGGGAGGGCAGCCACGCGGCGAGCACGGTGACGCCCACGCCCACGCCGAGCGCCGCCATGACCGAGCGCGGGCCGATCACCAGGGGGCCGCGGGGCAGCGGGTCCGCGCCGGTGCCCAGGAGGTCGGGCAGCACCGAGGCGACGCCCAGACCGAGGACGAACCCGGCCGCCGAGGCGGCGAGGCCGACCAGGAGGGCCTCCCAGAGGACGGAGCGGACGACCTGGCGGCGGGTGGCGCCGATCGCCCGCAGCAGCGCGATCTCACGGGCGCGCTGGGTGACGAGCATGGTGAAGGTGTTGACGATGAGGAACGAGCCGATGAACAGCGAGACCCCGGCGAAGATCATCGGCAGCTTCTTGTAGCCCCGGGTCCGCATGTCGATGTTGGTGGCCTGCTGGGTGGCCTGCGCGCTGCCGCTGGTGGCCTCGGCCCGGTCGGCCGGGAGCACGGCGGTGACCCGGTCGGTGAGCTCGGCCTGGGGGGTGCCGGGCGCGGCGGACAGGTCGATCCCGGTGTAGTGGCCCGGTGTCGAGAACAGGCGCTGGGCGGTCGCCTTGTCGAACAGGGCGAGGGTGCCGCCGGCGGTCACCCGGGTGTCCTTGGTGGTGACGATGCCGACGAGTCGTTTGGTCATCACCGGGCCGTCGGTGGCCAGTGTGACCGTGTCGCCGATCCGGAGGTGGCCCGCGGCGGCGGTGCCGCTGTCCACGGCCAGTTCGTCGCTCTTCGTGGGGGCGCGGCCCTTGACCAGCGGGTAGCGGCTGTCCTTGCCGTCCTTGCCCGGTACGTAGGCGGCGGCCGGGTGCGCCCAGGCCTTGTCGGCCCGCAGCGGGGTGCCGTCGGCGGCGTTCAGGGTGGCCACGCCGTCGGCCGAGGGCCGCACGGCGGCGACGCCGGGCAAGGCGGCCAGCTTCCGTACGAGCGCGTCGTCGAGCACGTCGGCGCGCTCGTTCACGGCGGTCCCCAGCGGGGGCGCCTTCGGGCTCACGGTGACCGCGATGTCCGCGAAGTTCTTCGACGCGGCGGCGCGGTAGGCCGCCGCGGAGGAGTCCGCGAAGACGAGGGTGCCGCAGACGAACGCGACGCCCAGGCAGACCGCGAGGACGGTCATGACCAGGCGGGCCTTGTGCGCCAGGACGTTGCGCAGGGCTGTTCTCAGCATGGGGAGCTTTCGGGGACGTAGGGGGGCGGGAGAGGTGCGGCGCGGGTCAGCGGGTGCGTGAACGGGTGTCGTTCTGCCCGGAAAGGCGCGCCATCCGCTCCAGGACCCGGTCCGGGGTGGGGCGTGTCATCTCGTCGACCAGGCGGCCGTCGGAGAGGAAGACCACGCGGTCGGCGTAGCCCGCGGCGACGGGGTCGTGGGTGACCATGACCACGGTCTGGCCCAGTTCGCGCACCGAGTCGCGCAGGAAGCCGAGGACTTCGGCCCCGGCGCGGGAGTCGAGATTGCCGGTGGGCTCGTCGCCGAAGATGATCGCGGGGCGGGAGACCAGGGCGCGGGCCACGGCGACGCGCTGTTGCTGTCCGCCTGACAGCTGTGCGGGCCGGTGGCCGAGGCGCTCGGAGAGGCCGACCATGGAGACCACACGGTCCAGCCACTGCCGGTCGGGGCGGCGCCCGGCGATGGCGAGCGGCAGTGTGATGTTCTCCAGCGCGGTCAGCGTCGGCAGCAGGTTGAACGCCTGGAAGATGAAGCCGATCCGGTCCCGGCGCAGCTCGGTGAGCTGCCGGTCGTTGAGCGTGCCGAGTTCGGTGGTGCCGACGCGCACGGAGCCGGAGCTGGGGGTGTCGAGCCCGGCGGCGCAGTGCATCAGGGTGGACTTGCCGCAGCCGGAGGGCCCCATGATCGCGGTGAACTCGCCTTCCCGGAAGGCCATGCTGACCCGGTCCAGGGCGACGACGCGCGTGTCGCCGGTGCCGTAGACCTTCGACAGGTCGGTGGCCGCGGCCGCGATCCCGGTCGTCGGGTTCGGCGCGTACGGGGCAAGGGGGTCGGCGGTCACGGGGAACTCCTCTTCGGGTGCGCAAAGGTGCACTTCGAAGGGTGTCCGGGGAACGTATCGGGGCCTGGGCGGCCGTGTATCGGCTTCCGCGCCGCTTCGCGGCAGTTGTGTAGGAGCCGGGTGCCGGGGCGGTTCTGTACGGGCCGGGTGCCAGGGCAGATCCGTAAAAGGGCCGGGTGTCAGGCCAGTTCTGTACGGGCTTGGGTGTCAGGCCGGTTCGTAAGGACCGGGTGTCAGGCCGGGAGGCGCAGGGTGGCGACGGCGCCGCCGTCCGGGGCGTTGCCGAAGCGCAGCCCGGCGCCGAGCAGTTGGGCCTGACCCAGGGCGATGGTCAGGCCCAGACCGTGGCCCGCGCCGCGTTCCGCCGCGCCGGTGTGGAAGCGGCGCGGGCCGTCGAGCAGCAGGTCGGCCGGGAAGCCGGGGCCGTGGTCGCGTACGACGACCGTACGGCCCTCGACGGTGACCCGCACCGGGGTGGCGCCGTGCCGGTGGGCGTTGACGACGAGGTTGCCGACGATCCGCTCCAGCCTGCGCGGGTCGGTCTCCACGGTCGTGGCCTCGTCCGCGACGGTGACCTCGGCGTCGTAGCCGGTGCGCGCCACGGCCTCGGAGACGACGGCGCCGAGCGGGACGTGGGCGCGGACCGGCTGTTCGGCGCCCGCGTCCAGCCGGGAGATCTCCAGGAGGTCCTCGACCAGGCCGCGCAGATCGCGCACCCGGGCCCGGAGCAGGTCCTCCGTCTCGCCGGCGGGCAGCAGGTCGGCGGCGGCCAGCAGACCGCCGACGGGGGTGCGCAGCTCGTGGGCCACGTCCGCGGTGAACTGGCGCTCGGTGCGCAGCCGTCGGCCGAGGCTGTCGGCCATGGCGTCGACGGTGGCGGCGATGTCGGCCACCTCGTCGTCGCCCTTGGTGGGCCCGGTCCGGGCGTCCAGGTCCCCGGCGGAGATGCGGCCCGCGGTCTCGGAGACCCGCCGGAGCCTGCGGGCGAGCAGCCCGGCGCCGTAGGCCGCGAGCGGCACGGCCGCCGCGACCGCGACCAGCGAGGCGACCGCCATGGTCACGTCGAGCCGGCGCAGCGTGTGGAGCTCCGTGCTCATGTTGGCCTGTACGGCGAGGACCGGGCTGTCCGGGCCGCCGGTCCGCTGGGCGGCCCAGAAGCTCGGCCCCACGTTTCCCTCGACGTGTCCGTCGTAGGCCGTGTGCCGGTCGCCGTCGGACGGGTGGCGCAGTGCGGCGGGCAGTTCGGCCGGGTCGAGCTCGGCGCCGTCCGCGAGGGTTCCGGTGCGGCGGTAGACGTCCATCGCCGAGTACACGCTGTTGAACGCCCGTGCTTCGGCCCGGGCGCGGATGTCGTGCGCGGTCCACAGGTGGACGAGCAGGCCCACCGCGACCGCCACCAGGCAGGCGGTGGCCGCGGCCAGTGCGGCGATCTTCCAGCGCAGGGACGCGCGGGCCGGCCGCAGCCGGGAGAACGGGCGCACCGGACTCAGCGCCTGAACTTGTAGCCGAAGCCGCGGACCGTCTCGATCCGGTCCCGGCCCAGCTTCCTGCGCAGCCGCTGCACGCACAGGTCCACGACCCGGCTGTCGCCGTCCCAGCCGTACTCCCAGACGTTGCGCAGCAGGGTGTGGCGCTCCAGCACGACGCCCGGGTGGGCGGCGAACTCCAGGAGCAGCTTCAGCTCGGTCGGGGTCAGCGCCACCTGGCTGCCGGAGACGAACACCTCCATGCCGGCGGTGTCGATGGTCAGGTCGCCGAAGGCCAGCGTCTCCCCCTCGGAAGGCGCCGGCTCCTCCCCCGCGGCGTGCCCGGGTCCCGGGGCGGCGGCATACGTTGCACGCCGGAGCAGCGAACGGATGCGGGCCACGAGGACGTAGGTGTCCACGGGCTTGACCACGTAGTCGTCGGCTCCGGCCTCCAGACCAGCGACGACGTCGAGCCCGTCGCCGCGGGCGGACATCATCAGCACCGGCACCAGGCTGGTCTCCCGGACCCTGCGGCACAGGCCGATCCCGTCCAGTCCGGGCAGCATCACGTCCAGGATCAGCAGGTCGAAGTCCTCGTCCCGGAAGAGTTCGAGCCCCGTGAGGCCGTCGGCCGCGGCCTTCATCGCGTAGCCGTAGCGCTCCAGGGCGACGGTGAAGGACCGGCGCATCAGGTCGTCGTCCTCCACCAGCAGCACGCGGACGGGGCGCGGGGAGGCCGGAGCCGGGGCGGGCGAGGACACGGGCGGATCGCTCCTGTTTCGGACGGTCGGGTGGGACGGCGGTCCCGGCCGCACGCGCGGCCGGCGACCTGGACGGAACGATACGGGTGGCCACGCGCTCCGGCTCTCCGTGAACCCTTCGCCGTGGGCCGTCGCACCGATTCGATGGCTGACCAAGCGGTTCCTGATACGCGCCTGATACAAAACCCGGTGGGTCGGCGCGGTGCTCCGGGCGCACGGCTGCACTCCGGGGGCATCACTCAGGCGTGCGGTGGTTCACCCACCGGTGCCCCCGCATTCCCATTCGTTCCTTTTTCAAGGTTTTCGGTGGCCGAAGTGTTGCACAGCGCAATACTTCGGCCATGGTGGCGAACGGACCATACGATGACCGTCAGGGACCGCGGCTGGGCGACTTCACCGTTCGCCCGAGGATGCTGGCCATCGCCGCCTGGGCCTTACCGATCGGTGCGGCGGGGGCCGGGGCCGCGTTCGTCCTGCTCCGGCTGATCGGCGTGATCACCAATCTCGTCTTCCGGCAGAGCCTCGGCACGTCACTCGTCGCCCCTGGGCAGGGACGGCCCGCCTGGTGGCTGGTGCTGGGCGCCCCGGCGCTCGGCGGTCTGGTCATCGGCGTGATGGCACGGTTCGGCTCGGAGAAGATACGCGGGCACGGCATGCCCGAGGCCATCGAGGCGATCCTCACGCGCGGCAGCGTCGTCGCCCCGCGCCTGGCGCTGCTCAAGCCGGTCTCCGCCGCCGTCAGCATCGGCACCGGCGGGCCGTTCGGCGCCGAGGGGCCGATCATCATGACCGGAGGGGCGATCGGTTCTCTCGTGGCGCAGATGCGGCACCTGACGGCGGCCGAGCGCAAGACCCTGCTCGTGGCCGGGGCCGCGGCCGGCATGGCCGCCACCTTCAACTCACCTATGGCGGCAGTCCTGTTGGCCGTGGAACTGCTTCTCTTCGAATGGCGGCCGCGGAGCTTCGTGCCCGTCGTCGCCGCCGTCGCCGTGGCCACCGTGGTCCGCGGCTTCCTGCTGGGCACGGCCCCGCTCTTCCCGGCGGTCGACCCCACCGTGCGCCCGTCCCCGACGGCCGACCTGCTGGCCGTGGTCTGCGGGCTCACGGGCGGCGGCCTGGCCGTCGTGGTGACCTGGCTGGTCTACCGGGCCGAGGACGCCTTCGCCCGGCTGCCGTTCCACTGGATGTGGTGGCCCGCGATCGGGGGCCTCGTCATCGGCGCCGGAGGTCTCGTCGAACCGCGTGCGCTGGGCGTCGGATACGACGTGATCCGCCAACTGCTCGCGGGCCGCGCCACGCTGTCCCTGATCCTCGGCGTCCTCGTCGTCAAGACCCTGATCTGGTCGCTCTCCCTGGGCTCGGGCACGTCAGGCGGGGTGCTCGCACCCGTCTTCATGATCGGCGGCGCGCTCGGCGCCTGGGAGGGCATGCTCTTCCCGCCGGTCGCCCCCGGCTTCTGGGCGATGCTCGGCCTGGCGGCCGTGGTCGGCGGGGTGATGCGCTCGCCCCTGACGGGCGTGGTGTTCACCTTGGAGCTGACCCACGCCTGGGACGCGGCACCGGCGTTGCTCATCTCCGCCACCTCGGCCTACGCACTGTCCGTGCTGGTGCTCAGGCGCTCCGTCCTCACGGAGAAGGTGGCGCGGCGCGGGCTGCACCTCACGCGCGAATACGTCACCGACCCGCTGGAGGCGCATTTCGTCCGCGAGGTCATGCACACGGAACCCCTCTCCCTCGAAGAGGGCGATTCCGTGGACGCGGCCTTCGCCGACCGCCTCGCCGAGCACCGGCGTACGACGGGCAGGCCGCAGCGCCTGATACCCGTACTCAAGCCGGACGGCACCGTATCGGGCGTCACCACCCGCCGCACGCTCACCGGTCTCGTGCAGCAGGGCGGCAGCGCCGCCGTCTCCGACGCCGCCCGCCCCTGCCAACTCGTCGTGCACAGCGACCACACGCTCCGCCATGTCGCCTTCCTCTTCGCTGAGTACGCGCTGACCAGCGCGCCCGTCATCGACCCCGGCAGCAAGCGCCTGGTCGGCGTGATCGCCCTCGCGGACCTGCTGCACGCCCGCCGGTACCGGCTCACCGAGGAACGTCACCGCGGGCGCGTCATCCTCCGGCGGCACCGCGCGGGCGTCGGGGTCTGACGCGGGCCGCGCCGGGCGGACGGTCGGCACCGCTCAGAGGAACCGCTCGGGGAATCTCCGGATGATGCCGTCGGACAGCATGTCGGCCATGCCCAGGATCTGACGGTGCACCTCGTCGAAGTCCGCGATGTCATTGGCGTAGTGGCCCTGGAGACGGTCGGTCGCCTCCTGGAGCGTCAGGTCGAGGTGGTTCTTCATCATGGCGCGCAGGTCCGCGGCGGGCCAGGGGCCGGGGTTGAGGGCGTGCAGGAAGTCGGCGATCCCATTGGCGTTCGCGTACCACGCCTTCTCCGCCGCCGCGAGCTTGGCGGTGTCACCGGCCTTCGCCGCGGCCAGGATGTCGACCGCGGTGAGGATGTGCGTCCGCAGCAGGGCGGTGAGGTCGTTGCCGGCCTTGGTCCCGAAGTAGGGCTTGAACGCGTCGCCCAGATCCGTCTGGTTGCGCAGCAGGCGCTGCTCGGTCGGCTGGAGGTCGGGCAGATTCCCGGCGAAGCCGACGATCGCGAGCCGGGTGTAGGTGATGTGGTCGTCCCACAACTCGCGCATCTGGTCGTGGAGCCGCAGCGCGCGGGCCGACTGCGGGACACCACGGGCCTGGGCGGAGACGCTCTGCTGCACGCCTCCCCCGAGGGCCGTCAACGACAGCGCCAGTGCGGTCACGACCGTGCCGCGCCCCAGCGCGCCCGGACGGAACGACCACGCCGAGCGACGCGGCGGACGAGGGCCGGACATATGCAAACCTCCCCAGTATGGCAACAAACGGTGCGAGCATGGCATAGCGCGCTATTCGGGAACAGAGTCGCGGGCACGCGTTCCCCCGGACGGCCCAAGGCGAGCCCCCCCCCGGGCGAGGCACTTCGATGCCAGAGGGGCTGACGCCCGGGCCGAGAGCCGGGCGCCGGGCGGGAGTTGGGTGCGGTTCGCCGTCGTCGGGTCGCCCCCAGCCCGCGGAGGAGGCGGGTGGCGGCCGGGGCGACGCACGGAAGACCCGCCGGGCGGGCTGCCCGGCGGGCCTTCCGTCTCCCCCGTCACCTGTTCGCGAGCACCTGCTCCGCGTACGCGGCGGCCGCCGGGTCCATGCGCAGCACCAGGTGGCTGGTGGCCGAGTTGACGTCCCGCCAGGCGCGTTCGAACGGGCCGTCGGCCGTCTGGCCGGAGGTGCCGGTCGCGCGGAAGACGCGGTTGACGGCGGCCAGCAGCATCTCCGAGGCGAGAGCGCAGTCCCGGGCGCCGCGCGCGGTCAGCAGTCCGGTGGCCGCGCCCTCGTCGGCGGTGACGGCGACCCGGTGCACCAGGAGCTCGGCGGCGTCCAGCTCGCCCGCGGTGCGGGCCAGTACGTCCCGGAAGCCCGTGTCACGCGCGGCCTTCAGGGCGTCACCCCCGCCCGCCGCCCTGGCCGCCCCCCATTCCGTCCACTCGGTCAGCATGCCGCGTGCCGCCCCCAGCACGGGGGCCACGAAGGACAGCCCGTTGACCGCCTTCAGCGGCACCCGGTGGCAGGGGGCGGGAGACGTGGCCCCGGTGCCGTCCATCGCCCGGTCACGGGCGAACGACATGCGCGCGGGCACGAACACCTCGTCCAGCACGAGGGTGTTGCTGCCCGTGCCGCGCATCCCGACCGAGAACCAGGTGTCCAGCACGGTGCAGGCGGAACGCGGCACGGCGAAGTAGCGGGCGTGCGGCGCGGCGCCGTCACCTGACTGTGTGGTCGCGCAGACCAGCGTCCACTGGGCGAAGTCCACGGCGCTGATGAACGACCACTTGCCGGACAGCCGCCAGCCGCCGGGCACCGGCTCGGCCCGGCCGACCGGCATGAGCGCCCCCACCAGCAGGGTGTCCGGCCCGTCCGCCCACACCTCCCGCTGGCCGTCCTCGGGCAGATGGGCCGCCATCCGGGAGACGAACGCGCTGAGCGAGGCCACCCAGGCGGCGGACGCGCAGCCGGCGCCGGCCGCGGTGACCGCGTCGACGAGTGCGGCGAAGGTGCCCGCGTCGCCGCCCCAGCGGGCCGGGACGAAGTGCCGGGCGAATCCGGCGTCCACGACGGCGTGGACGACGTCGTGGTGGGGCCTGCGGTCCCGGTCCATGGCCTGGGCGTGCTCCGCGGCGACGCGGGCGACGTCCATCGCCTTGACCGTCAACCCACCTGTTCCGCCAGTCACTTGACCGGCGTTCGGCTCTGTCGTGCCGGTCCGTGTCATCGCTTGGCCTCCTTGCCCGCCGTGAGGGCGTCGACGGCGGCGAGCGCGAGCGCGCCGAGCAGGCTGAGGTTCTTGAAGAACTCGTGGCGCTGGGCGTGCCGGCGCGCGGGGTCCTGCTGCCGCCAGAAGTCGTGCACGGTCACGGTCGTGGGGATCAGGCACGCCGCCAGCAGGCCGCCGCTGAGCGGGGGCCGGTAACCGGCCCCGAGCGCCACCCCGCCGACGACCATGCCGACCGCCGCGCAGCGGGTCGCGGCCCCGGGCAGCGGGACCCCGTGGCGCTCGGCCAGCGCGGGCAACGGGCCGGGGTCGCGCAGCACGCCGTAGCCGCCGGTGACGAAACTGGCGGCCAGCAGCGGCCGGGCCAGGCCGCGTACGGCCTTCTCCGCCGTCCTCATGATTCCCCCTTCTCCGGTTTATCTGGTTTCTCCGATTTATCCGTGGTGACCGTGATCCGGCGGACGGTCAGGCGCACTCCCTGACCCCACAGCCGGTGTGGTGCGCGGTGGCTGTGGGGCAGTGCCCTGCCGTCCGGGCCCACCGCGTCGAGCAGCGTGAACAGGCCGATGCCGCAGGCGAGTTGTCTGGGTGTCGCGCGTACGGCTGGGCCACCGTGGTCGATCACCAGGTGGTCGCGGAGCGGAGTGCCCAGGTCGCCGACGGAATGCGCCTCCCGGCCGTCCACCCGCCAGTGGACCGTGCCCCGAGAGCGGTCGAGGCCGATCTCCAGGAGGTGGGTACGGTCGGGGGTCCGCTCGGCGACCGGCACCAGGCAGGTGAACGCGGCGTACCGCGCACCCGGCGGGCGCATCCGCTCGTACACCGCGTGGATCCGCCGGTTGGAGACGAAGAAGTCGAAGACCAGGCCGGTCTCCCGGTCGATGGCCAGCAGCGCCCCGGCCCCGAGCCTCGGGTCGCCCTCGGCGTCGGTCACCGCGTCGCCGAAGGGATGCCGGCCGGCGTTGAAGACGCGCGCCGCCAGCTCGGCCCGGAGGGTCAGCTCACCGGAGGCGGGCGCGTCGTAGCCGGGCAGGCCGGAGGAGGACGTGTGCGCGGCCAGGGCGCACCACTTGAGGTGGTCGTCACCGCCACCGGACCGGAAGGCCGGGGCCCCGGTGTCCGGGTCCGTGGCCGCCGGCTCGACGACGAGCCCCGCCGGGGTGGCGCGCGCGGTCGCGTCGCCCCGGGGCAGGGGGCCGATGGGCCTGATCTGCCAGTCGGGCCGCGGTCCCGCGGTATGGAAGCCGGCCGCTCCGTGCCAGTCGAACAGCGTGACCCGTGTCATCTGATGCATCGTCATGGCGCTCCCTCAGCCGTGCCGGGTGTCGCGTCCGGAGGCTGGCGGCCGGGGCTCGAAGTCCGCTCGATCCACGGTGGACGAGCGGCTCGGTCCACGGTGGACGATCCGCTCGACCCCCTCTCCACCCGGATTCCAGTCGGCGCTCCGACCGTGGGCCGCCGGAACGAGCGATGCGGAGGAATGCGATGGCAGTCGGCGGAAACAGTGCGGAGCGCTGGGTCCTGGTGCTGGGGGCGACGGGCCGGCAGGGCGGGTCGGTCGCGCGCAACCTGCTCGAACGGGGCTGGGCGGTCCATGCGTTCGTGCGCGATCCGGGCAAGGCGGGCGCCCGGGAGCTGGCCTCGCGGGGAGCGGTGCTCGTCCAGGGCTCGCTCGACGACCCGGCCTCCGTGCGCAAGGCCGTGGCGGGCGCGTACGGCGTGTTCAGCGTCTTCACGCCCACCCACGGCAACGGGCTGGACGGTGAGGAGCGGCACGCGGCCCTGGTCGCCGAGGCCGCCCGGGAGGCCGGGGTGGCCCACCTGGTGCACAGCTCGGTCGGCGGCGTGGAGAACCCCGGCGGCGTGGGGTGGCGGGAGACCAAGCTGAAGGTCGAGCGGACGGTGCGGTCGGCGGGGCTGCCGACGACGTTCCTGCGCGCCGTCTACTACATGGAGAACTTCCTGGACCTGCCGCCGGTCCTGGACCCGGAGGGCACCCTGGTGCTCAGCCGCGGTCTGCTGCCCACCACCACACTGCAGATGATCGCCTCCCGCGACATCGGATGGTTCGCCGCCGACGCCTTCGACGACCCGGCCCGCTTCATCGGCGCGGAACTCGAGATCGCCGGGGACGAGTTGACGGGGACGCAGATCGCGGAGGCGCTGGGCCGACAGGCCGGCCGCCCGGCGCGCTTCGTCACGGTGCCCATCGAGGAGATCGCCCGGCAGAACGAGTGGATGGCCAAGACGTTCGTCTGGTTCAACGAGGTCGGCTACAAGGCGGACATCCCCGCGCTGCGCTCCGCCCACCCGGGTCTGCTGACCTTCGACGCGTTCCTGCGCCAGTCCGGATGGACGCCCCAGGAACAGCGGTGACCCCCGCGGAGGTGCCGGAACGCCTTCCCGCGCTCCCCTCGCTCACCGGGATGCGCTTCCTGGCCGCCGCCGCGGTCTTCTTCTCGCACTCCTTCTTCCAGTTCGTGCCGAGCAGCTGGGGGTCGGACACCGGAACCGGGTTCTTCTGGAGCAAGGCCGGGTCGGCCGGGGTCTCCTTCTTCTTCGTCCTCAGCGGCTTCGTGCTCACCTGGTCGGCCCGGGCGGACCAGCCCGCCCGGGCGTTCTGGCGCCGGCGGGCCTGCAAGATCTACCCCAACCACCTCGTCACGGCGGCGGCCGCGGTTCTCCTGATCGTCTGGCACGGCGGCTCCCTGTCCGCCGGGCAGCTGCTGCCGAACCTCGCGCTGCTGCACACCTGGCTGCCCGTCGGCTCGGTCCTGAACGGGGTCAACACGGTGAGCTGGTCGCTGTGTTGCGAGGCGTTCTTCTATCTGTCCTTCCCCCTGCTGCTGCGCGCGGTCAGGGCGGTGCCGGAGCGGCGGCTGTGGTGGTGCGCCGGCGGGCTGGTCGCGATGGTGTGGTGCGTGCCCCTGGTGGCCCAGCTGCTGCCGGGCGGACCGGCCCTCTCCCCGCGCATGCCGTACTCCGAGGTCCAGCTGTGGTTCGTGTACTTCTTCCCCGTCACCCGGTGCCTGGAGTTCCTGCTGGGCATGGTGCTGGCCCGGCTGGTCGCCCACGGCCGCTTCCCCCGGGTGCCGCAGGCGCCGGCCGGGGCGCTCGTGCTCGGGGCGTACGTGGCGGCGCTGTACGCGCCCGGCCAGTACGGGACGGTCGCGGTGTGCGTGGCACCGCTGGCCCTGCTGATCGTGTCCGGTGCCATGGCCGACGCCGGCGGACACCCGTCCGTACTGCGCCGGCCGGTGATGGTGTGGCTGGGCGAGGTGTCGTTCGCCCTGTACATGGTGCATCAGCTCCTGATCGACGAGGTCGCGCGCCGGCTGGGCATCGACACCGCCCACAGCCTGAACAGCTGGTCGGCCGCGGCGCTCTCCCTGCCAGTGCTCGGCGGCGCGCTGACGCTCGCCTGGCTGCTCCACCGCGGTGTCGAGCAGCCGGTCATGCACAGGTGGAGCCGCCCGCGTCAACAACTCCTCCTCAAAGTGGGTGAACTGTCATGACATCCCCCGAAGACAACGGACCCTCCGCACACGACCAGCTCTTCCAGCTGGCCTTCAACAACGCTCCCTGGACCCATCAGACCCTCTATGTGGTGGCCCGGCTCGGCCTGGCCGACCTGCTGGCCGACGGCCCGCGGGGCAGCGAGGAACTCGCGGCCGCCACCGACAGCCACCCGGACGCCCTCTACCGCTTCTGCCGCGCGGCGGCCGCCCTGGGGCTCTTCCACGAGCACCCCGGCCGGAGCTTCGCGCTCTCCCCGCTCGGCGACGCCTTCCGCACCGGCGGCCTGGCCCAGTTCGTCACCCTCAACGGCGCGGAGACCTTCCGCGCCTGGGCGGACGTCCTCTACAGCGTGCGGACCGGCAAGCCGGCGTTCGACCAGATCTTCCACATGGACGCCTGGGAATTCCTCGACCACGACGACGAGATGCGCAAGGTGCTGCACACGATGGTCGGCCGGGGCACCGTGCCGCCCGCCATCGACCTCTGCGACTTCTCCTCCGACACCACCCTGGTGGACCTCGGCGGCAGCGTGGGAACGCTCGTCGCCCACGTACTGCGGGCCAACCCGGAACTGCGCGGAATCCTCCAGGACCTGCCCAACGTGGTGGACGGAGCACCCGAAGTGCTGCACCGCGAGGGCGTGGCCGGCCGGGTGGAGATCGTGGGCCGCAGCTTCTTCGAGGCGGTGACACCGGGAGGCAGCACCTATGTGCTCTCGCGGGTGCTGCACGACTGGGACGACGACCAGGCCCTGCGCATCCTGGGCCGGGTCCGGGAGGCGATGGGCCGGGGCTCCCGGCTCCTCCTCGTCGACCAGGTGATCCCCGCGGGCGACGGCTTCCACCCCGGCAAGTTCTCCGACCTCCAGATGCTGGTGGTGCTCGGCGGCCGGGAGCGGACGATCGAGGAGTTCCGCGTGCTCCTGGAGCGGGCCGGGCTGACGATCAGGTCGGTGCGGGGGCCGGAGGCGATGCCCACCAGCCCCCGCACCGAGGCCCTCATCGAGGCCGTGGCCTGACCGCGGCCCCGGCGCGTCAACTGGTGGGCGCACCGTGGGCGTCCGCCTCGACGGCCTCCGGGACCCCGGAGGCCGCCGCACGCCGCTCCAGCGCCGTCATCAGCACGGCCGGCAGGATCGCGACCAGGGCGGCGGCCAGCACCCAGATGAATGTGGTGCCGAAGCCGGACGCCTGGTCGCCCGGACGGCCCGCGGCGTCGTCGAGGTGCTGCTGGAGCACCACGACGAACAGCGCGGTGCCGATGGAACCGCCCACCCGCTGCAGCATGTTGAGCTGCGGGGTGGCGTCGCCGATCTGCTCCGGCCGCAGGGCGCGGAAGGCCGCCGTCATGGCGGGCATGCCGGCCAGGCCGATGCCGAACCCCCGGACGACCATGGCCAGGCCCAGCAGCCAGTAGGAGGTGGTGGCCCCGATCAGCACGAAGGGCACGGTGGCGGCGACGCAGACGACGCCGCCGATGACGGCGGTGAGACTGCCGATCTTCTCGAAGAGCCGCCCGGAGAGCCACATGGCGACCGCCGCGCCCAGCCCTTGCGGGGCCAGCAGCAGGCCGGTGTGGACGGCGTCCTCGTGCCGGACCATCTGGTAGTACAGCGGCATCAGCACCATGCCGCCGAAGATGGCCGCGCCCATGGCGAAGGTGGCGAAGGAGGACGCGGCGAACATCCGGTTGCCGTAGAGGCGCAGGTCCAGCAGCGGGCGCTCGATCCGGACGGACCGCAGCACGAAGGCGGCCGTGAGGGCGAGGCCGGCGAGGAAGGGCACCACGACCTGGGCGTCGAGCAGATCGCCGCGCTGCCCCGCCTGGGCCAGGCCGTAGGTGATCCCCACGACGCCCACGGAGACGAGGAACAGCCCGATCGCGTCCAGCGGGCCCGCTTCCTCCCGTTGATCGCGCGGGAGGAGGCGGAGGGTCAGATAGAGAGCCAGCGCGCCGATCGGCACATTGATCCAGAAGATCCATTCCCAGCCGGCGTGGTCGAGCAGCAGCCCGCCGACGGTCGGGCCGAAGACCGGTGTGAGCACCATCGGCACCCCGATCGCGCTCATCACCCGGGCCAGCCCCTGGGGCCCGGCGGCCCGCACCAGGATCGCCTGGCCGACGGGCATCATCAGGCCGCCGCCGATGCCCTGGAGCACCCGGAAGCCGATCAGCTGCTCGGCGGAGCCCGCCAGACCGCACAGCGCGGAGGCGACGGTGAACACGGTGAGCGCCACCGCGTAGAGGGTGCGGGAGCCCCACCGCCTGGCGGCCCAGGCGGATATCGGGGTCACCGCGGCGAGGGCAAGCAGATAGCTGGTGACGACCCACTGGAC
Organism: Streptomyces sp. NPDC051173; assembly: GCF_040689515.1. Classification (NCBI taxonomy): domain Bacteria; kingdom Bacillati; phylum Actinomycetota; class Actinomycetes; order Kitasatosporales; family Streptomycetaceae; genus Streptomyces; species Streptomyces sp. NPDC051173. The sequence continues at coordinate 100,218 of NZ_JBFBBD010000007.1, read as the reverse complement.
GGTGTCCAGCGAGGTGTCGAAGTCGAGGGAGAGGTGGCGCAGGGCCACATTGACGACGGTCGAGTCGAGGAAGGCGAGGATCGCGCCGAGCAGGACCACGAGCACTGCCTGGCGTACCTCACGAGTGAGCCCGGGCGTACGCGTCTGCTCATCTTGTGCAGCCATACCTCCATGGTCATCCCACAGAATGACTCTGTCAACCACCCGGATGATTGATTAGAGTGTCCTCATGACGACGAAGAAGGCCGACGCCCCGGCCCCCGCGACAGCCGCCCCTGAGGACGCCTCCGCGGCGCGGCCCCGGCCGCGCCGGGCCCCCCGGACCGAGGAGCGGCAGCGCGACGCCGAGCGGTCGCGCGCGCTGCTGCTCGACGCGGCGCTGGAGGAGTTCGCCCGGCACGGGCTGGCGGGTGCCCGGGTGCAGGACATCGCCGCCCGCGCAGGCGTCAACAAGCAGCTGATCAGCTACTACTTCGGGGGCAAGGACGGCCTCTACCGCGAGCTGCAGCGCGAATGGGCCGAGCGGGAGGCGCTGTTCACGGAGGAGAACACACCGCTCGAGGAGGTCGCCGTCCAGTACCTCGAGCGCGGCCTGGCCGACCCCCGGCCGGCCAGGCTGGCCATCTGGCGCGGGCTCGCGGGCGACGACCAGCACACGCCGGAGGAGGCGTCGGCGATCGACACCGACCTGGAACGGCTGCGGCGGGCCCGGGAGCGCGGCGAGATCTCCCCCGACCTGGACACGGGCTTCCTGCGGCTCGCGGTCATGGGCATGGTGATGGCCCCCATCGTGATGCCGCACACCGCGCGGGAGGCGTCCGGGCTCGACCCCCGGTCGCCCGAGTTCCGGGAGCGCTACAGCGAGCAGATCCGGCTGCTGCTGCGGCAGTTGGCTACCACAGACCCCGGGTCAGCTCACGGAACCGGGTGAGGCGGGCGATCTCCGCGTCCGCCCCGCCCGTACCGCGCCGGTTGGAGAGCGTGAGGTGCGAGGCCCCGGCGCGCCGCCAGGTCTCCACCCGCTCCTCCCAGGCGCCCTCGGGCAGCATCTGCAGCGGGACGCGTGCCTCGATGCCGAACGCCCCGGGATCCCGGCCGTGCTTCTCCACGAGGCCCCGCAGCCGCCGGACCACGTCGAGCCCGGCGTCGACGTCCCGCATCAACGGGCCGAACATCCGGTAGCCGTCGGCGATCCGGGCCATCCGGTCGAGGACGACCGGCCGGGGCACCCCGCCGCCCTCGAAGTCGCCACCCCCCATCCACACCGGAATCGGCTTCTCCGGGCGCGGGTTGACGGCAACGTCCTCGACCTCGACCAGCTCGCCCCGGTAGGTGAGGAACGGCTCGGTCCACAGCAGCCGCATCACCTCCACCTGCTCCTCGATCAGGCGGCCGCGGGTCGTCGGGTCGGCACCCAGGGCGCGGACCTCCTCGCGGTTCCAGCCCACGGAGACGCAGAGCCGCAGGCGCCCGCCGGAGAACAGGTCGATCTCGGCGGCCTGCTTGGCCGCCATGCCCGCCGAGCGCAGCGGCAGCACCACCGACGGCGCGATCTCGACGTGCGAGGTGAGCGCCGCCACGAAGGCGGCTTGGGTGAACGCCTCGTGCCAGGGGTCGCACGGCGGCAGGGACGACGGCCAGTTCGGCGCCCGGGCGGGCAGCACGTGCTCACCGAACACGAGGTGCTGGTAGCCCAGCTCCTCGAACGCCTGGACGTAGTCGTGGAGTTCCTGGCGGGTGCCGAAGTAGGGCAGGTCACCACCGACCCTGAGCGGGCTCGTCACGCTGTCAACCTCCGGTGGAAGTAAGGGAGTTACCACATCGCACCGGGTCAACGATGCCACCGGGCGGGGTGGACCGCCACCGCCTTCCGGGCGACGTCCGTGCGGTTCCCGGCTTCCAGGGAGCTTCGAGGCCCGCTCCAGCCGTGCGCACCAGCATCCGCGGCAGCCCGCGCGCACGGCGGGAGAGCACGGGAAGAAAACAGGACGAAACGGGAAGGAAAGGTGAGTCGGGATGAACGGTAGCGCCACCGGACGCGACATGCCCACCGGTGTCAGCCTGACAGCCGTCGGCATCGCCGTCGGCCGGGCCGTGGAGAGCGGCCGCGCGGACGGGCTGTTCAAGGATCCGTACGCACAGGCCTTCGTGGACGCGGCCGGGGCGAGCGCCGTGGCCGGCATGGGGGCCTTCAGCGGGTACGTCGCGATACGCACCCGCTTCTTCGACGACTATCTCCTGGGCAGCGCGGAGCGTGGCCGACGGCAGGTGGTGCTCCTCGCCGCCGGGCTCGACACCCGCGCGTTCCGGCTGCCCTGGCCGCCCGGGACGCGCCTCTTCGAGCTGGACCTGCCGGCCCTGCTGGCCTTCAAGGAGGAGGTGCTCTCCCGGGAGGGAGCGGCCGCCTCCTGCCGGCGCACGGTGCTGGCGGCCGACCTGCGCGAGGACTGGGCCCCGGCGCTGCGCGCGGCCGGCTTCGACCCGGAGGTGCCCACGGCGTGGCTGGCCGAGGGGCTGCTGCCCTATCTCCCGGCGGCGGACAACGACCTGCTGGCCGAGCGCATCGGACACCTCTCCGCCCCAGGCTCGGAGTTGGCACTCGACCACCTGGACCCGGAGACCAAGCGGGGCAGCCTGGCCGGGACGTCCGACACCCTCGACGGGCTGGGGGCCTCCTGGCTGTCCACGCTCGACGACCCGGCCGGCTGGCTGGCGGGCCACGGCTGGACCGTACGGGACGCACCGACCCGGGCGGCGCTGCTGGAGCGCTACGGCCGCGGCGGTCCGGCACCCGCCCCCGACCGGGACCGGCTCAGCGGGCTGGCCGCGGCCGTCCGGGAGGACTGACCGTGGAGACGACCCTCACGCTGTCCCTGACCTGCCGGGTCCACACCGAGCCGGACGGCGACGACCACACGATCCCCTACACCCTGCACTTCACGGCCACCGCGCCCCGGTCGGTGCCCTCGGACGAGGAGTTCGACGTCGTCCTGGCGATGGAGCCGATCACCTTCAGCCCCCGGCTCAGCAGCGGCATCAGCGATATCGCGCTCCGCTTCGCCACGCCGGCCGGGGCCCGGGTGCTGGGGTACGCGCTCACGGGCGGCGGCGTGTCCGCGGCGGACGCCCGCGTCGGGCCGGCGGCCGGAGGCGTCCTGCTGCGCGCGCCCGGGCCGTTCGGTCCGGGCGCGCCCTTCGCCCTCCCCGGCCTGCGGTGGACGCTGCGGGCCGGCGGCAGGGGTGCCGCCGTGCGCACGGAGCTCGCCGGGTCGTCGTTCGACGACCCGGCGTGGAGCTACCGCTGGGCCCGGCACTCGGACGGCAGGCGGGGCACGGTCGTGGGCTACCCCGACCGGTCCCCGCTGCTGACGGTCACGCCCGGCGGGCCGCGTTCATGACGCCACGCCCGCCAGTTCGAGCGCCTCGGCCGCCGCGCGCAGGATCCGGACACGTCCGTCCGGCGTCGCGGCGGCCGCCGACACCATCACCCCCAGCGTGGTGACCCCCGCCTCGGCGTAGGCGCTCATCCGCTCGGCCAGCCTGGGCACGGGGCCGACCAGGGCGGTGCGGTCGACGAACTCCTCCGGCAAGGCGGCCGCGGCGCCCTTGCGGTCACCGGCCGCGAGCCGCTCGCGGAGCAGGTCGACGGCCGGCCCGTAGCCGAGCCGCCGCGCCAGCCCGCAGTGCACGTTCCGCTCGGGGTCGCCGATCCCCAGCAGGTACACGTACTGGCCGCGGAGGCTGTCCACCGCGGTGCCCACGTCGTCGGCGACCGCGACCGGCAGGCTCGGCAGTACGTCGTAGCCCGTCATGCCGAGACCGGCGGACCGCCGCCCCTCCCGGATCGCGGCGACCGCCCGGGCGACCGACTCGGGCGGGGTGAACACCCCGATCCAGCCGTCGGCGACCTCACCGGCCAGCCGCAGGGCGCGCGGGCCGACGGCCGCCAGATAGACGGGGACGCTCCGGCCGGAGCGCTCCGTGCGCAGGTGCAGCGGCGCGGCCCCGCCGCCCGCGGGGTCGGGCAGCCGGTAGTGCTCGCCTTCGTAGGTCACCGGCCCGCCGGCCAGGGCACGCCGCACGATGTCGACGTACTCCCGGGTGCGGGCCAGCGGCCGGTCGAACGGCACGCCGTACCAGCCCTGGGAGACGGCGGGGTCGGAGACCCCGAGGCCCAGCCGGAACCGGCCGCCGCTGAGGGCGTCCAAGGTGGCGGCGGTGAGCGCCGTCGCGCCGGGCGGGCGCGCCGGGATCTGCATGACGCCCGAGGCGAGGCCGATGCGCCGGGTGGCTCCGGCGAGGAGCCCCAGCACACTCACGGCGTCGGAGCGATAGCCCTCGGGCGCCAGCAGGACGTCGTACCCCAACTCCTCTGCTGCGCACGCGAGTTGCGCCGCCTCCTGGTACGGGATGGTGGCACCGAGCCGCATGGCCCCTCCTCCGTCGGGTCGGTTTCCGTCAGATCAGGTGGGCGCCGCCGTCGACCAGCAGCACCTGCCCGGTCGTGTACGCCGCGTCGGCCAGGGCCAGCACGGCCTCGGCCACGTCCTCGGGCAGGCCGACGCGCCGCAGCGGGGTGCCCTGGCGCACCTTCTCGGCGATCGGCGCGAAGAACGCGTCGTCGCGGGTCCAGGCCGTCTCGATCAGGCCGGGGGCGACGGCGTTGACACGGACCCGGGGGCCGACCGTGTTGGCCAGCAGGCGGGTCATGTGCTCGATGGCCGCCTTGCTCACCGCGTAGGGGATGGAGCTGCCGGCGGGCCGGCTGCCGGCGACGGAGGAGATGTTCACCACCGCCCCGTTCCCCGTCCGCGTCAGGTGGGGCATGGCCGCGACGGTCGTCTGCCAGGTGCCGACCACGTTGAGCCCGAGGATCTCCCGCCACACCTCGGCGGTGGCCGCCTCCAGGTCGGCGTGGGGGATGACGCGGGTGCCGCCCGCGTTGTTGACCAAGAGGTCGAGGCGGCCGTAGTGCTCGACCGCGGACGACACCAGGCGGCGTGCCTCGTCCTCGTCGGAGACGTCGGCCCGGACGTAGACCGCGTCCGGCAGGGAGCGGGCGACCTTCTCGCCGGCCTCGGTGGAGCGGGCGGAGTTGACGACGATCCGCATGCCCTCGGCGGCGAGCCGGCCGGCGACGGCCCGGCCGATCCCCGAGGAGGAGCCGGTCACCAGGGCGACGCGCGCGGGGGCGGCCATCAGTAGTTCCCCAGTCCACCGCAGACGTTCAGGGCCTGCGCGGTCACCGCCGCGGCATCGTCCCCGACGAGGTACTCGACCATCGCGGCGACCTCCCGGGGCTCGACGTAACGGCCCATCGGCACCCTGGTGGTGATGCGGTCGTGCGCCTCCCGCTCGCTGACGCCCCAGATGCCGGCGTAGTGCTCCCTGACGCGCTGCGCCATGGGCGTCTCGACGAATCCGGGGCAGACCGCGTTGACGGTGATGCCGGTCCTGGCCAGCTCCAGGCCGAGCGCCTTGGTGAAGCCGACCACGCCGTGCTTGGAGGCCGAGTAGGGGGCGGCGTGCACCACACCCTGCTTGCCGCCCGTGGAGGCGATGTTGACGATGCGTCCGCGCCCGGCCGTCAGCATTCCGCCGACGGTGAGCACTTCCCGGGTCATCAGGAAGACGCTGTTGAGGTTGGTGTCGATCACGTCGAACCAGAGCTCGTCGGTGATCTCCGCCGTCGCGCCGCCTCCGCTGCGGCCCGCGTTGTTGACGAGGATGCCGACGGGGCCGAAGCGGTCGACGGCCGTCCGCACGTACTCCTTGATCTGCCCGGGCCGGGACACGTCGCACACGGCGCCGTCGGCCTCGGCCCCCGCGTCGCGCAACTCGCCTACGACGCGGTCGAGTCCGCCCTTGTCGCGGGCGCAGATATGGACGCGGGCGCCCCACCGGGCCAGCCGGTGGGCGATCTCCTTGCCGATGCCGCTCGTCGCTCCGGTCACCAGGGCCACGGGTGTTTCCGTCTCGCTCATGCGTCTGTCGGTCCCGTCTTCTCGTCGGTGGGCACGGTCCGGTCGACGCGAGGGTCGGCAGGCCGCCTTGAGCACAGGTGGACGCCGGGTGGAGCCCGGGGGCCCGCCCCTTCGAGGGGGTTTCGAGGCCGCGCCACCACGCTGGGCGGCGGCCCGTACGCCACTCCCGAGGAGCACCGATGAGCGCACCCGTCGTCGACACCGAGGTACACGCGCGGATCCAGCACTTCTACGCGCATCAGATGCAGGCCCTGGACGCGGGCCGGTTCGAGGAGTACGCGCTGACCTTCACGGAGGACGGCAGCTTCCAGCACTCCCCCGCCGTCGCGCCGGCCCGGGGCCGGGCGGCTATCGTCGCCGAACTGGTCGCGTTCCACGAGCGGTTCGCCGGGGATCCGGTCCGGCGGCGGCACTGGTTCGACCACGTCGCCCTGACTCCCCAGCCGGACGGCAGCGTCCACTCGACGGTGTACGCGCTGGTGGTCACCGTCCGGCCGGGGCGGCGGGAGCCGGAGATCGCCCCCAGCTGTGTGGTGCGCGACGTCCTGGAGGTGGACGGGGAGCGCGTCCTCACCCGGTCCCGGAGCATCTCCCACGACCACCTCGACTGACGCCCTGGGCACCGGTCTCAGGCGGGCCGCCCCTGCGCGTACGCCCGCTCCCCGTCGAGTTCGGGGGCGCCCGAGAGCACCGCGCAGTGGAGCCGCTGGAGGCGGGCCGAGGGCTCGACGCCCAGCTCGTGGCGGAGGCGCCCGCGCAGCTCCCGGAACTCCTGCAGCGCCCGCCAGGGGCTGCCCGAGCGGCACAGCGCCGTCATCAGCTGAGCGCAGAAGTTCTCGTGCAGCGGGTAGCGGGCGACCAGGGTGCGCAACTCGCCCAGCAGCACGGCGTGATAGCCCAGCCGGAGGTCGGCCTCGATGCGTTCCTCCAGCGCCTGCATGCGGGTCTCCTCCATGTAGAGGACCTCCAGTCCCAGCACCCGCCCGGCCGGGACGTCGACGAGGGCCGGGCCCCGCCACAGGGCGAGGGCCCGGGTCAGGTGCGCGGAGGCGGCGCGGGCGTCCCCGGCCATGAGGGCGCTGTGCCCCGGTGCCGCCCACTGCTGGAACTGGGTCCAGTCGCAGCTGCCCGGGGTGACGGTCATGCGGTATCCGCCGAAGGCCGTCGCGAGGACGTCCTTCGGTGAGCGGTCACCGGCGGCCGACGACTGCCGCAGGGCGGCTCCTATACGCCGGCGCAATTGAAGGATGTACGTCTGCAGTGTGGTGGCGGCGCTGCGGGGGATCTCGTCGCCCCACAGCTCTTCCATCAGCGTCGTCACGGGGACGACGCGCCCCGACCACAAGGAGAGCAGGGCGAGAACTTGCCGTGGCTTCCCGGCACTGGGCACGATGGATGCCCCGTTCTCGTACATCGCCAGCTCCCCCAGCACTTCGATGTCCATGTACGCCTTCCGATCAGGTGGAATCCGGTCCTGGCCCGAGGCTCCCACCACTCACCGGCCGCCGGACAGTGAGGCCGTCACCGGGTGGGTGGTGAAACAAGCACGCGCGTGTGAGGAATTCACAATTCCGCGCTTCGGAATCATCCGGAGGGGTGTCACCATTCAACTGCCGCTGGGCTAGAGTCGGTTCGCCTTGCCGGGGAGGCAACTCCCCGCGTGCCGGAAGAACCCCTGGAATATCACTCGACGGGCAGGTCGCATGGTGGTTACAGCCAAGGGTGAACCGCCGCAGTGGTTCGCCACGTGCATCATTCTCTCCGTACAGGCCGCAATGGGCACTCTCGCCTTCCTCAACCTCCTGACCTCTCATCCCCAGCCCTCCCACACGGTGCTGTATCTCGCGGGCTTCCTCCTGGTGCTGGCGCTCCAGGCCGTGCACTGCGCCGAGGGGGCGACCCGGTTCCGCGCCCGCGCCGGACGGTGGACGCTCGCGCTCCAGGCCGCGCTCACCTATGGCCTGCTGCCCGTCCTGGGGCTCCCCTGGGCCGGGATGCCGGGCTTCCTGGCGGGCTCCATCCTGCTCGCCGTCGAACCGCCGCTCTCGGCCGTACTGTTCTGCTCCACGGCCGCCTTCACCGGTGCCTACGCCTGGATGGTCAGCCAGCACCCGCTCGGCATCGGCCTCGGGGTGCTCTCCTGCGTGGTGAACGGCCTGATGGTGTACGGGATGACCCTGATGGCCTCGTGGAGCGTGGAACTCCGGCGGGCCAGGGACGAGATCGCCCGGCTCGCGGTGCAGGAGGAGCGGCTCCGGGTCTCGCGGGACCTGCACGACCTGCTGGGGTACAGCCTCTCCGCCATCACCCTCAAGGGGGAGTTGACGGGCCGTCTGATGCAGGAGGGCAGCGAAGGGGAGGCCGGGCGCGCCCGTGCGGAGCTGCGGGAGATGGTGAACATCTCACGGCAGGCGCTCGCCGATGTGCGGTGCGTCGCCCAGGGTTACCGCCGGCTCTCGCTCACCGCCGAACTCCGCTCCGCCGCCCGGGTGCTGGAGGCGGCCGACATCGCCGTGCAGATCCATGACGCCCGGCCGTCCCGGAAGGAGGAGACCGGCACCGTACTGGCCACCGTGGTACGGGAGGGCGTCACCAACATCCTGCGGCACAGCGCGGCGCGCGAGTGCCGCATCACGGTCCTCCCGTCGGGAGAGCGGCTGGTGCTGACCCTGTGGAACGACGGCGCGCCGGGGGACGCCCGGCGCCGCATGGCCCGCCGCCGCGACGGCGGGCTGGGCAACCTGGCCCGCCGGCTGGAGGAGGCGGGGGGCGTCTTCCGGGCGGGACCCCAGGGCCGGGGCCGGTTTCTCGTCCGCGCGGAATGCCCGGTCGGCCCGCCCCGGGAGCTCAGCGGATCCAGCCCTTCTCCCTCGCGATCCGGACGGCGTCCAGCCGATTCCGTGCGGTGAGCTTGGTGACGGCGGACGTCAGGTAGTTCCGCACGGTGCCGGTCGACAAGTGCATGGCGCGCGCGATCTCCTGGGCGGAGTTGCCGTCGGCGGCGAGCTGCAGGACGTCGGTCTCGCGCGCCGTCAGGGGGCTGCCCCTGGCCGGCGTGGCGGCGGGCCGGTCCTCGTTCTCCCAGGCGGCAGGGGGTATCCGGGAGTCGATCACGCGCCTGCCCGACACCACGGTCCTGATGGCGGCGGCGAGTTCGGCCGGTGGCGCGTCCTTGGGCAGGAAGCCCTTGACCTGGGCGTCGAGCGCCTTGCGGACGGTGCCCCGCTCCTCCAGGGCGGTGAGGATGACGACCTTGCACTCGGGCGCCACCTCGTTCACCCGCCGGGCGGCGTCGAGGCCGTTGGTGCCCGGCAGATGGATGTCGAGGATCGCCACGTCCGGCCGTAGGGTCAGTACCGCGGGAATGATGCCCCTGCCGTCCGCCACCTCGGCGACCACCTCGAAATCCGCTTCGAGACGGAGCAGCGCGACCAGCGCCCCCCGGACCATGTGCATGTCCTCGGCCAGCAGGATCCGGATCACCGTTCCCCCGTGATGCTCGCGCCCCAGAACCGCGCTCCGCCGAACGCGGCCCATTCGCTGCGAGATCCAGCCTACGGACCCGTTACCCGAACAATCGTCCCTTTCTCGCCATGTTCTTCTGGATACAGGCGCGTTGGCGCCATGGCGCGCCGAGGGGAGCCGCTGCTTCCGAGCCGCCCGCGCCCCAGGAGTGGGGCCATGGCGACGACGCGTCGCCCCGCGCGGCGTACGGGACGCGGTGCGAGGCCGGGGGCGGGTGCGCGGTCATGGGCGGGTGTCCCCTTCCCTGCGAGCCGGTGGCACACCTCTCGTGCCACGACGAAACCCAACGGCACCGCCGCGGCGGCGATGGCGCCGACCAGTCCGTCACGCGTTCCCGGAACCGGCTCCGCACCTACGCGGGCGGCGGCGAGACCGCCGGCCAGTGGCCAGGTGAATCCCGCGTACATACGAGGGCCTCACCTCCGGTGCGGATTTCCCCTGTCCCCCCGGAGGCGCGGCCCTCGTATGTACGCGGGAGGACGAAATCGCGGCCGCGACCGAAAGGGAATTGACGCGCGAGGGCGCGCTTTCCGTCCATGCCCTGCCCGATGCCACGCCAGGCACCCACGACGACGGCCGGGCGGCCATAGGCCGCCCGGCACCCGTACCACTGACCGGCCACATCCTCCGACCCGGACAGGAGTGCCCACCATGGCCACAGCAACAGCAGCCGGAACCGGCCCACAGCCCAGCGGCCTGCCCGACGGTGCCATCGCCACCGTGGCGGGCAACGGCATCGCCGGCTACGGCTCCGACGGCGGACCCGCGGCGCTGACCCGGCTCTACGAGCCCACCGGCCTCGCCCTGGACAAGAGCGGCAACCTCTACATCGCGGACCGGTACAACTACCGGATCCGCAAGGTCACGCCGAGTGGCATCATCACCACGGTCGCCGGCAACGGCAACGCCGGATACATCTCCGACGGCGGACCCGCCACCGCCACACCGCTCAACCAGCCGATCGGAGTGACGCTCGACGACGCGGGCAACATCTACTTCACCGACGGCGCCAACCACCGCGTGCGCAAGGTGGACACGAAAGGCATCATCACCACGGTCGCGGGCAACGGCAACGCCGGATACATCTCCGACGGCGGACCCGCCACCGCCACACCCCTCAACTGGCCCACAGGAGTGGCGGTGGACCGTTCCGGCAATCTGTACTTCTCGGATTACGGCAACCACCGTGTCCGCAAGGTGGACACGAAGGGCATCATCACCACCGTGGCGGGCAACGGCAACGCCGGATACATCTCCGACGGCGGACCCGCCACCGCCACCCCGCTCTACCTCCCCTACGGCATCACACTGGACGAGCCGGGGAACCTGTACATCGCCGACTGGGGCAACCACCGCGTCCGCAAAGTGGACACCAAGGGCATCATCACCACCGTCGCCGGCAACGGCACCGCCGGATACGTGTCCGACGGCGGACCCGCCATCGCCACCACGCTCTACTACCCCCGCGACGTGGCGATCGACAACGCCGGAAGCCTGTACATCGCCGACTCGGCCAACCAGCGCGTCCGCAAAGTGACCTCCGACAGCATCATCACCACGGTCGCGGGCAACGGCATCGCCGGGTACGTGGACGACGGCGGTCCGGCCGTGGCCACCAGGATCTACAACCCCTACGGCGTGGCCCTGGACGGCGCCGGAAACCTCTACATCGGTGACGCCAGCAACCAACGCGTGCGCGGTGTGACGCACGTGGCGCGGATGACGCCCCCGCCGCCGCCTGCCGCCGATCTGTACGGCGAGGTCGTCAACCCGTTCACCACGCCGCGCGGCCGCGAGTTCGACCTCGGCGCCCGGATCAAGAACCGGGGCCCGAACCCGGCCGACGGCCAGTACGTGACCGTGGTGCTCACCCTCGCGGACGGTCTCGTCGGCGGCCCGGGCACCACGGGCCAGCGGCTCAGCCGCACCTTCGCCGGGCAGCGGCTCATGCCCCACGACGGGTCCCTCGACGGGGTGTTCCGCGTCGCCGCCCCCACCACCACCCCGCCCGGCGTGTACACCTCCACGCTGGAGATCCAGTACGGCGGCGATCTGAACCTCAAGGACAACACCTACGAGCTGCCCGTCACCGTGGTCGTCCCCTCGCCCGAGAAGGACGAGACGGCACTGACGATCTATCAGGACACCGTCCCGGAGGTGGGCCCCGGCCGGTCGACGTCCTTCAACATGCGGTACCTCTCGCCCACCGGCCAACCGGTCAACCCCGGTGTGATCCCCCAGCGTTACACCGCGCCCACCGGATTCGTCTTCACCGGCCAGCCCAGCTACGCGTACTACCGGTCCATCAGCGGCGCCGTCTCCGGCAACCTCGACTACCGGATCGAGGACGGCGGCCGGACCCTGATCATCACCTCCAACCCGCACGTCAACACCACGGGCAGCGACACCGGTTCGCTGATCTACACCATCCCGGTGCAGGCACGGGCGGACGCCACACCCGGCCGGTACGACAACGGCTCCGCGAGCGTGGGCCGGCACGTCCCGGTACAGATCTCCGGGCAGGTCACCGGCTCCGCCCAGGACGAGACCGCGCTGCGCCCGGTCCAGGAGTCCGTACCGACGGCCGCGCCCGGTCAGAGCACCACGTTCAACCTGGAGATCCACTCGCTCGACAACCAGCCGGTCAACCCCGGCACCATCGAGCAGCGGTTCACCGCCCCGACCGGCTTCGCCTACACCGGTGCCGCCTCCTTCGGCTACTACCTCGCCAAGCCCCGCGTGACGGGCAACCTCGACACCCGGCTGGAGGACGACGGCAGGACACTGGTCGTGTCGTCCTCGCCCCACCTCAACACCGGCGCCACGGACCCCCTCTCGCTGATCTACACCATCGGCATCCGCGCCCTCCCCGACGCCAAGCCGGGATCGCGACCCGACGACGGCAAGGCCGTCATCGGCCGCCTCGCCCCGGTGCCGCTGAGTGCGGTCGTGGCCTGACATCGAAAAACACCCTCTGACCTGGGATTTCTCCCAGATCAGAGGGTGATTTCACATGTCGGGACGGCGGGATTTGAACCCACGACCCCTTGACCCCCAGTCAAGTGCGCTACCAAACTGCGCCACGTCCCGGTGCTTGTCCGGCTCGGGATTTTTTCCCTCGCCGACCGCGCACGAGAACAATACCGCACTTCAGGGGGCGGGCGCGCACGGGTTTGCGGGGGTCGGCCGGCGGTCGGGGATTGACCTCAAGTTTGGTCGAGGTTGCACGCTGATCAACATGACGACATCGGCCGGCACAACCCCTCTGTTCAGCTACGACGACCTCCCCCGGCTCATGACCCTGATGAGCGGCGACGAGAAGCACGGGCCCGCCGCGACCTCGACGCTCGACGCGCTCTGGGTGCTCTACGACCGCGTACTGCGGGTCTCTCCGGCGCTGCGGGAGGCGCCGGACCGGGACCGGTTCCTGTTGTCCAAGGGGCACGGGCCCATGGCGTACTACGCGGTGCTCGCCGCCAAGGGTTTCTTCCCCGAGGAGTGGCTGAGCGGGTTCGGGGGGTACCAGTCGCCGCTTGGGCACCACCCGGACCGGATGCTGGTGCCGGGCGTCGAGATCGGCAGCGGTTCGCTCGGGCACGGGCTGCCGCTGGCCGTGGGGACGGCGCTGGGGCTGCGGGCCCAGGGCAGGGGCGGGGCCCGGGTGTGGGTGCTGATCGGGGACGCCGAGCTCGACGAGGGCAGCAACCACGAGGCCCTCGCCTACGCCGGGGCCACCGGGCTCGACGCGCTCCACACCTTGATCATCGACAACACGTCGGCCACCCACGGGTGGCGCGGTGGCATCGCGTCCCGCTTCGAGGCGGCCGGGTGGTCCACCGCCACCGTCGACGGCCGTGATCACGACGCCCTCCACGCGGCCTTCACCGCGCCGCACCCCGGCAGGCCCCACGCCGTGGTCGCCCGCGTCGCCCCCAAGAACGCCTGAAGCCCAGAGCGCGAAGCCCAGGAAGGCACCCCCGATGGACACCATGCGCGAGCGTTTCACCTCCACCCTCTCCCAGCTGCTCGACACCGACCCGCGCCTCGCCCTCGTGCTCGCCGACATCGGCGTGGCCGGGTTCGCGGACGCCCGGCGCGCCCACCCCGACCGGGTGATCAACGTCGGCATCCGGGAGCAGCTGCTCATCGGCACGGGCGCCGGGCTGGCCCTGACCGGGCTGCGGCCGGTGCTGCACACCTTCGCCAGCTTCCTCGTGGAGCGGGCCTTCGAGCAGGTCAAGCTGGACTTCGAGCACCAGGGCGCCGGCGGGGTGCTGGTCAGCACGGGCGGCTCGTACGACTGGCCGGCCGGTGGCCGCACCCATATGGCGCCCGGGGACGTGGCGCTCCTCGACACCCTCGACGGCTGGACCGTGCACGTCCCCGGCCACCCGGACGAGGCCGAGGCCCTCCTGCGGCACGCGGTCGCCGCGGGGGACGACCAGGTGTACGTACGGCTCTCGGCGCACGCGAACACGACGGCCCGGCCGGTCTCCGGACCGGGGTTCCACACCGTGCGCGAGGGGCGCGGCGGGGTTGTCGTCGCGGTCGGGCCGATGCTGGACAACGTGCTGGCCGCGGTCGAGGGGCTGGACGTGACCGTGCTGTACGCGGCGACGGTACGGCCCTTCGACGACGCTTCCCTGCGGGCCGCGCTCGGCGGCCAGGCGAACGGGGCCGACGTCGTACTCGTCGAGCCCTACCTGGCCGGGACGTCCACGGCCGCCGTCAACGACGCCCTCCCCGATCTGCCGCACCGCGTGCTCGGCCTGGGCATCGGGCGGCAATCGCTGCGCCGCTACGGCTCGATCGACGAGCACCTGGCGGGGCAGAGCCTGGACCCCCGTTCGCTCCGGGACCGGATCGCGCCGTTCCTCAACCGGTGAGGCGCGTTCCGCAACCGGTGAGAGTCGGTCCTGAACCTGTGCGGGGAGCCCCCTGAACCAGCGGAGCCACAGACTCCTGGGCCGGTGCACCGGTGAGCGCGTAGCCCGCGTGTTCGCGGGCCGACAAACCAGCGAGCAGCCCGCACCCGTCCCCCGCACCTCACCGGTGGCACGGGAGACGCGTGCGCGGTGTTGACCTACGGCCCGTCCCCCGGCAACCATCGAGCCGTCCCGCGCATCACCGCAAATCCCCCGCCCCAGGAGGACAGTTGGACACCCCCGGCCCGGCCGGCGCACCCGCGCCCTCCCTCTCCGCGCTCTCCCGGCGCAGATTCCTGCAAGCCGCGGCCGGTACCGCCGCGGCGGCGGGCGTCGCCGCCACGCTCCCCGCCGACGCGGCCGCCGCGGCGGCCCCCCACGCGCCGCGCGCCGCCCTGTCCTTCACCGCCGCCACCAACGGCTCCGCGTCCCTGTCCCCGGCCGGTGACCGGCTGATCGCCGAGGTGCAGAACGTCCTGTGGTCCCTCCCCCGCGCGGGTGGCGACGCCGTGGCGATCACGCCCGCCGATCTCGAACCCACCCGCCCCGTCCACTCCCCCGACGGCAGGACGCTCGCCGTCTGCGCCTACCGCGGCGGCGGCTTCCACCTCTGGACGCTGCGGCCCGACGGCTCCGGGCTGCGGCAGCTCACGGACGGGCCGTGGGACGACCGCGGGCCCGCGTGGTCGCCGGACGGCACGCGGATCGCGTTCGCCTCCGAGCGTGGCGGCGACCCGGTGGCCGGGAGCCCGTACCGCGTGTGGGTGGTGGACGTGCGGACGCGCGCGCTCACCCGGATCAGCGGCCTGGCCGGGCAGGACGGGCCGTTGCAGGACGGCGCGTGGGAGGACTTCGACCCGGTGTGGTCGCCGGACGGCAAGCGGCTGTGGTTCGTCCGCGGGCGCGTCGCGGCGGGCGTGCTGGAGGCGCGTACGGTCGTGTCGGTGGCGTCCGACGGCCAGGGGCCGGTGCGTACCGAGCACACCGAGACGGCCGCCGCGCAAGTGATGACCCCGGCCGTCTCGCCGGGCGGCACACTGGCCTATCTGCGCACGACGGCGGCGCCCGCCGCGTCCTGCACGCTCGTGGTGGACGGTGCGGCCGTGGCGGTCGAGGGTGACGTGGAGCCCGTACCCCCGCGGTGGGTGTCGCGGGACGAGCTGCTCCTCACGGTGAGCGGCCAGTTCCGGATCATCCGGCCCGGACCGGCGGACAGCAAGGCCGCCGCGGCGGTCGCCACGATCCCCTTCACCGCGAAGCTGGCGCTGGACCGGCCCCGTTACAAACTCAAGCGGTACGACTTCGAGGTCGGCGGTGTGCACAAGGCGCGTGCCGTGCATCTGCCCGCGCTGTCGCCCGACGCCCGGCAGGTGGCGTTCGTGGCGCTCAACTCCCTGTGGATCGCGGACGTTTCCGGCGGGCGGCCGCGCAGGGTCACGAGCGCGGCGGCCACCCGCTATCTGCTCGCGCCGGCCTGGACCCGCGACGGGAAGTCGCTGGTCTACAGCGACGACCGCGACGGGCTGCTCGCCGTGCGCCGCCGCGACCTCGCCTCCGGCGAGGAGACCCTGCTGGCCGGCGGTGGCCGCGTCCTCCCCGCGCTCTCGCCGGACGGGACGCGGCTGGCGAGCCTGGACATGTCGGGCAATCTCGTGGTGCGCGATCTCGCCGCCGGCACGGACCGGGTGCTCGCGGCGCCGCTGGGCGCGGGCGGGCTGCCCGGCAGACCGAGTTGGTCGCCCGACGGCCGCTACGTCGCGCTGTGCGACCGCAATCGGCTCAACCAGCGGTTCCGCGAGGGCTACAACCTCATCCGGGTGCTCGACACCGCCGACGGCCGCGGCCGCCTCCACGCCATCGCCCCGCACGCCTCGCTCGCCGACCGCTACGACTCCGGCCCCGTCTGGTCGCCGGACGGCCGGCACATGGCCGTGATCCACGAGTCGGCGCTGTGGCTGCTGCCCGTGCGCGCCGACGGGACGCCCGACGACGAGCCGCGCCGGCTGACGGACGAGGCGGCCGACCATCCGTCGTGGTCCGCGGACTCACGGCACATCCTGTACCTGTCGTCGGGGCGGCTGCGGCTGCTGGACGTGGCGGGCGGGTCGGCCCGTACGGTCCCGGTCCCGCTCGACTACCGGCGGCCGACCCCCGCGGACACCGTCGTGCACGCCGGGAGGTTCTGGGACGGGACGGGCGAGGCGGTGCGCGAGGACGTCGACGTCGTGGTGCGCGACGGCCGGATCGCCGCCGTGGAGCCGCACCGGTCCCGGCGCCCCGCCCTGCGCGCGGTCGACGCGTCGGGGCACACGGTGCTCCCGGGGCTGTGGGACGCGCACACGCACCCGTGGCAGAGCACTTACGGCGGGCGGCAGACGGCGCTCCAGCTGGCGTACGGCATCACCACGGCGGTCTCGCTCGGCGGCTTCGCCTATGAACAGGCCCGGATCCGCGAGGCGGTGGCGTCGGGGGCACTGGCCGGGCCCCGTCTGCTGGCGACCGGCGAGCTGCTGGACGGGGCGCGGGTCGCGTACAGCATGGGCCGCGCGCACCGCACCCGCGACGGCTTGCGGAGGTCGCTGGACCGGGGAGCCGGGCTCGGCTGGGACTTCGTCAAGACGTATGTGCGCGCGCCCGGTTGGGTGATGGAGGAGGCCGCGCGGTACGCCCACGACCGGCTCGGGGTGCGGGCGGGCAGCCACCTCTGCTCTCCCGGGGTGCAGCTGGGCCAGGACCTGACGACCCATCTCCAGGCCACGCAGCGCCTGGAGTTCGGGCACGCGACGACGGCGACGGGCCGGGCGTACGAGGACCTGGTGGAGATCTACACCGGTACCGACTTCCACATGATCGCCACGATCTTCACCTCGGTGCCGCTGATCGGCGAGACCCCGGCGCTGGCGGAGGATCCCCGGGTGACGGAGCTGATGCCGCCGTGGGACGCGGCCGTCGTGCGCGCGACCGCGGCGGCCGCGCCGACGGCGGACCAGCTGACCACGCTGGAGCGGGAGATCGACGTCTACCGCCGGGTCCTGTCCGGCGGCGGGATCGTCGCCCTGGGCACGGACGCGCCTCTGGTGCCGATCGGGCTGTCCCTGCACCTGGGACTGCGGGCCCTGCACCGCTACGGGCTGTCGCCGGCGCAGGCGCTGCGGACGGCGACGGTCCTGCCCGCGCGGGTGTTCGGCGCGGAGCGGGAGCTGGGCACGCTGGAGGCCGGGAAGCTGGCCGATGTGACGATCGTGGACGGTGACCCGTTCACGGACTTCGACACGCTCGTGCGGACGGTGTCGGTGCTGCGCGGCGGGATCCCCTTCGAGCAGGCGGATCTCGTGGGGGCGTACGGCGGCGCGGGCGACCGGCAGGCGCACGCGGCGCGCTCGCACAGCGAATGGCTTGAGGTCGGGCGGCAGTTGCGGCGCGACTCCTGCTGCGACATGGAGCTGCCGCACTTCTGACGGCCCCGGCCCCGCGCGCCCTCCACGGGGCGCGCGGGGAGCCGTCGGCTATTCGTTGATCTGGTAGGAGTCGCCGTAGACCTTCCACTTCAGCGGCGGGCGGAGGTCGAAGTTGCCGTTGTCGAGGAAGACGCGCTGCTCGGTGTCGACCCGGCTGGTGTCGCTGTGCGCCTCCTCCTTCTTCATGACCTTCTTGCGCGCGTCGAAGAAGGCGTTGAGGTAGGCCTTCTCGTCACCGCCCTGGGCCGGGGTCTTCGCCTTGGACATGGCCGCCTTGCGGATGCCGCCGAAGCTGTCCTTGCTGTCGCCGGGGCCGTGCATGACGATCGCGTCGTAGTAGACGAACTGGCCCAGGGTGCGCAGGCCGTCGGCCTTCGCCTGCTTGACGGCGGGGTCGAAGTACATGCGGTCGCGGAGGACTTCCTGGGCGTCGCAGAACGCCTTGTCCTCGGCGGCCTTCTTCCAGGCGGCCTCGAAGGGCTTGCCGAGGCCGGCGTGCGAGTCGCTGCCGTTGGCCTTGCGGAGGGCGGGGAGGTACTTCGCGAGCGGGTTGTCCGGCTTCGTCTTGGTGTAGCCCTCGACGAGTTCGAGCATGTCGCCGGTGCCCGAGGTGAAGCCGATGATGCCGCCGGTGTAGCCGCGGCCGTCGTCGTAGGGCTCGATGTACGCGAACTGCGCCCGCCAGTTGAGCGTGGAGTTCTCCGCGCTGGCCACCAGTTGCATCGCGATGTCCTTGGCGTGCGGGTCCTCCAGGCCGGCCCCGGCCCGGTCGGCCTGTATCCGGACGGGGGCCGGTGCGGCGCCGGACACGGCGGCCGCTTGGCCGACGCCCGCGAGAGCGAGCGAGGCCGGGACGGCCACGGCCAGGCCGAGCAGGGCGATGCGACTGGTCCTCTTCGAGGTGCGTATGGGCATGCGGTGGCTCTCCGTCTCCCGGTCGTTGTCAGGAAGGTTTCCTAACCAATGACCGGCATTGAAGCGGGAGATCCACTTCCGTCACAAGAGGTGCGTTACACATCAGAGCGGGAACGCGCCACTTCCGCACCAGGAGTCAACCGCCCTACGGCGCCCCCACGGTGGCCTCCGCACCGTCCGCCCGCTCCCGCACCGGCACGGGCCGGACCGCGGCCGGGTGGAGCGCGATCGGCCGCCACCACGGGTCGGACGGCAGCGCGCCCGCGGGCTCGAAGGGCTGCCCGGGCCGCGGCGTGGCGACCCGCGCGCCATGCAGCTGAGCTGCGGTGACCGAACCCTCGACGGGCTCTTCCCACGAGTGCGGCGCGAGGTTGAAGGTGCCCCAGTGGATGGGCAGCATGACACCCCGCGCGGCCTCGCCCTGGAGGTCGAGATGGGCCCGCATGCCCTCTTCAGGCGTCATATGAATGTCTGGCCAAAACTCGCTATAGGCACCGATCTGCACCATCGTCGCGTCGAACGGCCCGTACTGGGCGCCGATGTCCGTGAAGCCCGGGAAGTAACCGGTGTCCCCGCTGTGGAAGACACGGTGCTCGGGACCGGCCACCACCCACGAAGCCCACAGGGTGTGCTGGGTGTTGCGCAGCGCCCGGCCGCAGAAGTGCCGTGCGGGGGTGGCGGTGAGGGTGAGGCCGCCCACCACGGTCGACTCGTGCCAGTCCAGCTCGGTCACCCGGTCGGGCCTGACGCCCCAGTGCTCCAAGTGGGCGCCGACGCCCAGCGGTACGGCGAAGCGGACGCCCGTACGGGCCAGGGCCCTGACCGTCGCCATGTCCAAGTGGTCGTAGTGGTCATGGGAGATGACCACCACGTCCAGCCGCCCGATCTCGGCCAGCGGCACCGGCACCGGGTGCAGCCGCCTGGGCCCGGCGAACGCGAACGGCGAACAGCGCTCCGACCACACGGGGTCGAACAGCACCCGGTGGCCGTCGATCTCGGCGAGCACGCTGGAGTGCCCCAGCCAGGTCAGCCGCAGCCCGGAGGCGGCGGGAACGGCCAGGTCGGCGATGGTCGTGGGGTGGACGGGCACCGTGCCGGCGGGTGTGCGGCGGGCCCGCTCCTCCTTGCGGAAGTAGGTCGGCAGGAACTTCAGCAGGGAGCCCGAGGGGGTGCGGTCGGCGGCCACGGGGTTGGTGAACACCCCGTCGGCGAAGTTCGGAGACCGCCGGATGCGCTCCATCCGCTCCCCGGAAGGATCCGCCCCGAACGCGGCCGGGCGCAGAGCGTCGAGCGGTGAGCTTTTCGGGCGGAAGCCGGTCACGGCACCTCCAGGGAGAAGCGGGCAGATCACGTCATTATCCGCCCGGGACGGCCGGCGGCCGGTGACCCCCTCCCGACGCCCGGGCCGCGCCCGCGCGAACTCCGCGTGCCGCCGCCCGGGCCCACCCCCGATTGGGGCCCGGACGGCGACAGCGGAAGCCGCCCCCGGTGCCCCACTGTGCAGGGTCGAGGCCCCGGCCGCACGCGATTTTTTCATGAACATGCCCAGTGCACATGCCCCGTGCGGCGCGGCTCAGAGCCCGCTCACCCGGAGGGTGATGTTCAGCCGCCCCGACAGCCCGAGCGCGGGCGGCGCGGTGTCCGGCAGGGTGCGGGGCACACCGTGGAAGGCCCGGCGCGCCGGACCGCCGAAGACGAAGAGGTCACCGCTGCGCAGCTCGACGTCCGTCCAGGGCCGGTCACGGCCGCTCGCGCCGCCGAACCGGAAGACGCAGGCGTCCCCGAGACTGAGCGAGACCACCGGCGCGTCGGCCTTCTCGTCGCGGTCCTGGTGCATGCCCATCTTCGCGCCGGGGCCATAGAAGTTCACGAGGGCGATGTCGTACGGGGGCACGTCGGCCGCCGCCGTGCCGTAGGCGTCGGCGACGGCCGCCCGCGCGAGCTCGCCCAGCCAGGGCGGGAACGGCTTCACGGGCGCGCCGTCGACGACGGCGCGGGCGTAGCCGTAGGGGAACCAGTGCCAGCCGAGGCAGACCGTCCGTACGGACATCTCCCCGCCGCCCGGCATCCGCACGGTCCGCAGCCCGGCGGGCGGCCTGGCCCACTCCCGGCAGGCGGCGAGCGTGCGCGCCTGCGCGGCGGGGGTCAGCCAGCCGGGCAGGTGGACGGCGCCCGGGGCGATCTCGGCCCGGGGGCGGGGGAAGAGCGCGTCGTCCATACCGCCAGCGTAGGTCGGCGCCCGCGCGGGCCTACGGCCTGCCCGGCGGATCTTGTGGTCGAGTGCGGGTGGTGTCGTCCGCGCACTACCGCTGCGCGGCGGTGTCGTCCAGCGCCGGACGCCCCGCAGCGATCCGCCGGACAGGCCTAATGCGTGAGCAGCCGCCCCCGCAGCCGCTCCCGCGTCGGCCCGGTGATCCCGAGGCCCTCGGCGAGATAGCGGTCGGCCGTGCCCCACGTCTCCTCGATCGCCGCGAACGCCGCGGCGAGGTACTCCGCGCGCGCCTCGAACATCGGCGAGAGCAGCGCCGTGATCTCCGGCGGCTCCGCCGGTCGCGGCTGCCGCATCCGGTAGCGCCGGTGGGGCGCGTTCGACTCCAGGTAGTCCGCCTCGATGACGTCGCGCGGCACCCCGAGCGCGAGCAGGGTGATCGCGATGGCCAGCCCCGCCCGGTCCTTCCCGGCGGCGCAGTGCATCAGGACGGGCACGGCGTCCTCGGCGACCATGCGCAGGACGCGGCCGTGCTCGGCGGTGCGGGTGGTGATGATCTCGCGGTAGCTCGTACACATCCGGTCCACGCCCCTCGTGCCGTCCATCACCTCCCGCACCCGTTCCAGGTCCCCGGCGCGGACGAGTTTCCAGAACTCGACGCCGTACGCGGGGTCGCTGAGGGGGATGTTGACGTTCCGTACGCCGAGCAACTCGGCGTCGGGGCCGTCGAGCTCGATGTCGGCGGCGTTGCGGAAGTCGAAGACCGTGTGCAGGCCCAGCGTGCCGAGGAAGCTCCGGTCCTCCTCGGTCGCGTGGGCGAGATGGCCGCTGCGGAAGAGGACGCCGGGCCGTACGCGCCGCCCGTCGGCGGCCGGAAGGCCGCCCAGATCGCGGAAGTTGCGGACCCCCGCCGGCTCGGGCTGGGTGGACGGGACATGCGGCGTCTGCGTCACGGGCGCTCCCGGGTTCGGCCGTCGACGCTGTTCGTCGACGAGGCGACTGACCGACTTTACGACAACCGCCGTACGGGCCATCAGCTGTCGCGGGCACCCGCGCCGACGTATTCCGCTTGAGCCGATTTTGCCGGGGTGGGATACATCACTGCACGTCAACCCCTGGTTACGGTGGCGTAAGTCACTCCGGAAGGTGAAAGATGTGCTGACGTGGCAGACGATTCGCAAGCATTCAGCAAGAGCACGATCGGGTCGTACGCAGCCGTCGGGGACAGCTTCACCGAGGGCGTCGGGGATCCGGGGCCGGACGACGCCTTCATCGGCTGGGCCGACCGGCTGGCGGTACTCCTCTCCGACCAGCGCGCCGAACACGACTTCCGGTACGCCAACCTCGCCGTCCGCGGCCGCCTCCTCGACCAGATCGTGGAGGAGCAGGTGCCCCGGGCGAAGGAGCTCAGCCCGGAGCTCGTGACGTTCTGCGCCGGGGGCAACGACATCCTGCGGCCGGGCAGCGACCCCGACGACGTGGCCGCGCGCTACGAGGCGGCCGTCGCGGACCTCGCCGGTTCGGTCGGCACGGTGTTGCTGTGCACCGGCTTCGACACCCGCGGCATCCCGGTCCTGCGCCACCTGCGGGGCAAGATCGCGACCTACACCGCCCACGTCCGCGCCATCGCCGACCGGCACGACTGCCCGGTCCTCGACCTGTGGTCGCTGCGCTCGGTGCAGGACCGGCGGGCCTGGAGCGACGACCGCCTCCACCTGTCGCCGGACGGACACACGCGCGTCGCGCTGCGCGCCGCCCAGGTGCTGGGCCTCGAGGTGCCCGCCGACCCGGACCAGGCGTGGCCCGACGAAGGGCAGCGCTCCCCCGCCGAGGTGCGCCGGGACAACATCCACTGGGCGCGCGAGCACCTGGTGCCGTGGATCGGCCGCCGGCTGCGCGGCGAGTCCTCGGGGGACCATGTGGAGCCCAAGCGGCCCGACCTCCTGCCGCTGTAGTCGACCCGGCGGGTCAGTGGGGGAGCCGCCGGTGCGGCAGGTCGGCCCAGACGACACGGCCACGGCCACTGTCGTCGGGCCGGACCCCCCACGCCTTCGACAGCACACCGACCAGCAGCAGCCCGCGCCCGCTCTCCTCGTCCGCGCCGCTGCACCGCGCCCGCGGCTCCGTCGAGGCGTGCCCCTGGTCGGTGACCTCTATCCGTACGTGCGCGCCGCTCAGGCGCAGTTGACAGCTGACCTTCTCGCTGTCCGTGTGCCGGACGGCGTTGGTGACGAGTTCCGACACCACCAATTGGGCGTCGTCGCACGCCACTTCGTCGATCCCCCACTCCCGCAGCTGCGCGGCGACTCGTCTGCGCGCCTCCGCCACCGAGGTGTTGAGAGCCGGGAAGTGAAAGGCGTCCTGAAGACGCGCGGCCATGGAACTGCCGTAGCGTCCGAGCGAAGGTGCGTCATGGGAGGGGACCACTCCGCAACTATGTGCGATGCCGGTCATGTGTGGCAAGGTTCAATCTGTAATTTGCAGAATCGTCAGGGCAGTCTGTGTGCTCCGGGGGGCGCATGGCACACTGCGGGCATATGACAGCAGCTGACGGCACGGAGGGGGAACAACAGTGGCGGACGCGCGGCCGACAGGCGCCCCGACCGTCCTTCGGGTCGTACTCGGCAAACGACTTCAGGACCTCCGGGAGAAGGCCGGGCTGTCCTATGAGGACGCGGGCCGCGCCCTCGATGTGACCCATGCCACGATCCGCAGAATGGAGAAGGCCGAAGTCGGCCTGAAGCTCCCCTATGTGGAGAAGTTGCTGTGTGTCTACGGCGTCGCCGAGCCGGAAGAGGTCGAGAGCTTCCTCTCCCTCGCCCGCGAGGCCAACCGCCCCGGCTGGTGGCACCGATTCCGCGACGTCCTCCCCGAATGGTTCAGCGCCTTCGTGAGCCTCGAAGGAGAGGCCAACCTCATTCGCGCGTACGAACCGCACTACGTCCCCGGGCTGTTGCAGACCGAGGAATACGCGCGCGCCGTGCTCCGCGCCGGAATGCCGCACGCGCCCGCCGCCGACATCGACCGGGCGGTCACCGTCCGCAGGCAGCGCCAGTCGCTGCTCACCCAGGACGGCGCGCCGCTGCTCTGGGTGGTGATGGACGAGACCGTGCTGCGCAGGCCCATCGGCGGCGGGTCGGACATCATGCGCGCGCAGATCGCCCGGCTCATGGACGCGACCGAACTGCCGAACGTCCGGCTCCAGATCATGCCGTTCGCCGCCGGGCCACACCCGGCGATGTACGGACCGTTCCATATCTTCCGGTTCCCGCTCGCCGAACTGCCGGACATCGCCTACGCGGAAAACCTGGTCGGGGCCTCCTACTTCGACCAGCGCGACGATGTCTCGGCCTTTCTGGAAGCGCTGGACCGCATGTGCGCGCAGGCCGCGCCGGCACACACCACCAAGGCCGTCCTCGGTGGCATTCGTAAGGAGATCTGAACCATGGATCGCATATACAACGGCATGCCTGCCACCGACCTCGGCACCGAGGGGTGGAGCAAGCCGTGGAGCGGCGGCAACGGGGGAAGTTGCGTCGAGGCCATGCGGCTGGGGGACGGCCGGGTCGCCCTGCGCCAGTCCACCGATCCGGAAGGCCCGGCCCTGATCTATACGCACCACGAAATCGAAAGCTTCATCAGAGGAGCGAAGGCCGGCCAGGCCGACTTCCTCCTCGCGGGAACGAGTGTGAGCTGCGAATGAATGAGCACGGTGTGAGCGAGCGGGGTTTCTCGGCCGAGGAAATAGACACCAGCAGGCCGCATCCCGCGCGCATGTACGACTACTACCTCGGTGGCTGGGACAACTACGAGGTCGACCGGCAGGCCGCGGAACACGTCATCCAGGTGCACCCGCAGGTGCGGCTCTCCGCCCGCGCCAACCGCGCCTTTCTCCGCCGCGCCGTGCGGGACTGCGTGCGCGACGGAATCCGCCAGATCATCGACATCGGCACCGGAATTCCCACCTCGCCGAACACCCACGAGGTGGCCCGCGAGACCGCCGCGGACGTCCGGGTCGCGTACATCGACAACGACCCGATCGTGGCGACCCACGCCGGCGCGAAGCTCACCGGCGCCGGGCAGGCCGCGTTCGTCCTCGGTGACGTGCGCGAGCCGGAGGCCGTCCTCGCCCACCCGGTCGTGCGCGAACTCATCGACTTCACCGAGCCGGTGGCCCTGCTGCTGGTGGCCGTCCTGCACTTCGTGAAGGACGAGGAGGACCCGGCCGGCCTCGTCGCCACGCTCGGCGCCGCGCTCCCCTCCGGCAGCCGCCTGGTGCTCTCCCACGCGACCGCCGAGCCGTACGAGGGCTACGCGGGCGGCTATACGGACGTCAAGGCGCGGGACAGCGTGCTCGGCACGTACAAGAACGCGACCGCGGCCCTGAACCTGCGGGACCGTACGGCGATCGAGCCGCTCTTCGGCGACTTCGCGCTCCAGGACCCGGGCCTGGTGCGGGTGCCGCTGTGGCGCCCGGACGGCCCGGTGCCGAGCGCGGAGGAGCTCAACAGCACGATCTTCTACGGCGGGGTGGGGCAGAAGCCTTAGCCTGTCGGCGGGGCGTCGACAGCTCCGGGCCGTCTGTGGCGGAACGCCCTTCGGGCGTGTCCTCAAACGCCGGACAGGCTGTTGTGCGGACCGTGGCCCGTAAAACCTGCGGCCCGCAGACCAAGGGCCACGGTTCGCGAGATTCAGCCAGTTGGGGGCACCCCCAGCGGTAGCTGGGGGAGATTGAGGACACCGCCGCAGGCGCCGACGGGCCCGCAGCTGGAAAGCGGGGGCGGGCCGGGGGAAATTCCCGGTTGAGCCGCCCGAGCGCGGGGCATCAGCCCTTTACGCGGCCATTTCGGGCGCGCGGGGACACGGGGGTGGGCCCATGCGCAATCTCGGCACGGGCATCGGCTGGCGGCCCGAGCTCGCCGACACCCTCGCCCGGCTCCCGCCTCCCGACTGGGTGGAGGCCGTCGCGGAGAACATCGACCCCGCCCACCTCCCCCGCCCCGTAAGGCAGTTGTGTGCCCGTGGCGTCCCCGTCGTCCCGCACGGCGTCACCCTGGGGCTCGGTGACGCGGACCGCCCCGACCTCGCGCGGCTGGCCGCCCTCGCCGAGCGCGCCGAAGCGCTCGGCGCGCCGCTCGTCACCGAGCACCTCGCGACCGTGCGCGCGGGAGGCCCGCGGACCGGCACGCCCCGCATGGAGGCCGGGCACCTGCTGCCCGTGCCCCGCACGCGCGACGCGCTCGACGTCATCTGCGCGAACATCCGCCTGGCCCGGCAGTTCCTGCCCGTGCCCCTCGCCCTGGAGAACGTCGCCGCCTGCCTGCGCTGGCCCGGCGAGGAGTTCACGGAGGGTCAGTTCCTCGCCGAGGTGGTCGAGCGCACCGGGGTCGGGCTGGTCGTCGACGTGGCCAACCTCCACACCAACCACGTCAATCTGGGCCAGGACCCCGCCGAGACGCTGGACGCCCTCCCCCTGGAGGCCGTCGCCTACGTCCATGTCGCCGGGGGCGTGAAGGCCGACGGCATCTGGTACGACACGCACGCCCACCCCGTACCCCCGCCGGTGCTGGGCCTGCTCGCCGAGCTGTACGCCCGCGCCGAGCCACCCGGCGTCCTGCTGGAGCGCGACGACCGCTTCCCGGGCCCGGACGAGCTCACTGCGGAACTCGCGGCCGTACGCGCCGTGGTGACCCCGGGCCCCGGCCGTGTCTGACTCCGGCCTGGAGCAGGCCCGCACCCGCCTCGCCCGGGACCAGGCCGCCCTGCTGGCCGCGCTCGTCGCGGGCGGCCCGCCGCCGCGGGGCTTCGACCGGGCACAACTCGACGTGCAGCGCCGGATACTGCTCGCCAAGCGGGCGGACACCGTAGCCAGGGCCGCGCCCGGCCTCCCCGCCGCCCCGGGCGAGGAGTTCCGCGGCCTCTTCCTCGCCTACGCCCGCACCCGGCCCCTCACCGGCGGATACCACCGCGACGCCGCGGCCTTCGCCGACCACCTCCTGGCCGCCGGCCTCCCCCGCGCCCCCGGGCCCCGCCGTCGCCTGGCCGACTGGCGCGCGGCGCCGCGGCCGCCGCGGAGCCGGCTCGCCGCGGCCGTACGGGCCCTCCGGCCGCGTGCCGCACCCCGTCCCGTCCGCCCGACACCGCGTTCCGCGAAAGGCACGTGACAGCATGATCACCGCATGGGCAATCGCACTCGCCGTCGCGGCGGCCACCGTCGCCCTCCCCTCGGCCCTGCTGGTCCGGTCGCGCCGCCGGGCGATCGCGCCGACGCGCACCGGGAGCGGCACACCGGGCCTGCTGGAGGTGGCGTGCCTGACGGGCGGTCCGCTGCGGGTCGCGGAGACGGTGATCACCGTGATGGACGACGACGGGCGGATCACGGCGACCACCGACGGCCTGATCAAGGTGCTCAGCCCCGTCACGTACGACCCGGTCGAGCGCGCCCTGCTCAAGTGCTGCGGTGACCGCTGGTTCTGCACCATGCGCGGCGCGCGGATGGCGCTGCTGCGCGCACCGGCCGTACGCGACATCCAGTCGGCGCTGGTGAGCGGGGGCCTGCTCGCGCCCCCCGGACCGGACGCGGCCGGCCGCCGGGCCGAGCGGCTGCACACGGCGGGCCTGACCGCGGCCGCCCTCATGGCGTCGGCGCTGCTCCTCGCCACGCGCACGTACCCCGTGCCGTGCGCCCTCCTCGCGTGCGTGGCCTGCGGAGTCGCGCTGCGCCTGGCGGTCCGCGTCCGGTGGTCGAGGGCGACCCCGGCGGGCCGCCGGGCGGCGCGGGCCGAACACCCCTGCGGGGCCCCGGGCAAGGTCGCCCTCGAAGGCCCCTCGGCCCTCCCGGACAGCGTCCTGCGCGACCAGTTGCTCCGGGCGGCGAAGCCCGAGCGGGCGAGCGAGTCCTCCGGAAACGGTGGTGGAGGCTCCACGAACGGCTACGGGGCGATGTGCGCCTTCCCGACGTGCTCGTCCCACGGCCCCGCCTGCGGTTCGCACTCGGGGTACGGCGGGGGATGCGGCGGCGGCTTCTGAGCCCGGAACCCGCGCCCGCCCTCAAGGCCGGATCTCACACGTCTCCTTGAAGCCCTGACTGGTCAGGCCGAGCGCGGCGTTGGTGCGTGAGCGGAGGTTCTCCACCGCGACCATCGCGGTCAGCTCGACCAGCTCGGCGTCGTCGAGGTGCTTCCGCAGCCTCTCCACCAGTTCGTCCGTGACGGTGGGCGGGGTGGCGGACATCGCCTCGGCGTACTCCATGACGTCCCGCTCCAGCGGGGTGTAGGCCTCGCTCTCGCGCCAGCGGGGCACGTCGCGCAGCTTCTCGGGCGCCATGCCGTGCCGGTGGTGTTCCCAGTAGCCGAAGTCCATGCACCACGAGCAGCCGATGGACGCGGCCGAAGCCATCACCGCCAGCGCCTTGAGCTGCGGGTCGAGCCTCTTCCACCGGGCCACCGCCAACTCGAACCCGCTGGTGGCGAGCACGACCCGCGCGTTGTGCGCGGTGGCCGTCACCGGGTCGAGGACCTTGCCGTAGCTGCGCTTGCAGTACCACCGGATCAGGCGGACGAGGGTGGTGCGCTCGGGTTCGAGGGATACGCGGGGCATGCGGGCCTCCATGGGTGCGGTCGCTTCTGCCCGTACGACGGACGGGCCCCGTGGATCCGTGACATGCCCTGCGAAGGTTTCTCAGCGGTTCGCCACCGCCTGTCCGACCAGCGTCCGGCCGAGTCTGCTTCTCCGGACGAACCGCCGTATCCTGTGCCGGACCGGCCGACGGCCCCCGGCCGTCCGCCGAGCACCGCCCGTACGTGCGGTGCACGCGAGACCACCACCGCCCCGCACCCTGTCACGGCGTGCGGCCGCACTGCTGCTCCCCATGCTCATCGGCGGGCAAGCGGGCAGATCCGTGAAGATCCGTCGGAGGACCATGCGCCACAAGATCCTTGTCGTCGAGGACGATCACGCCCTGCGTGACGTGCTGCGCCGCGGCCTGTCCGACGAGGACTTCGAGCCCGTGCTCGCCCCCGACGGCGCCACCGCCCTGCGACTGACCACCGCCGGCATCGCCGCGGTCGTCCTGGACGTCGGGCTGCCCGACGCGGACGGCAGGGACGTCTGCCAGGCCATGCGCGCCAACGGGTTCGCCGCCCCGATCATCTTCCTCACGGCCCGCCATCACCTCACCGACCGGCTGTCCGGATTCTCCGCCGGGGCCGACGACTATCTGCCCAAGCCGTTCCACCTCGCCGAACTCGTCGCCCGGCTGCGGGCCGCCCTCAAACGCGCCGGGACACCGGCCGTGGCCACGGCCGGAGATCTGGTCCTGGACGCGACACAGCACAGTGCGAGGGTCGGCGAAGTCCACATCGGTCTGTCCCCGACGGAGTTCCGTCTCCTGGCCACGCTCGTGGCCGCGGGCGGCGGCATCGTGCGCCGCCGCGACCTGGTCAGGGGCGCCTGGCCGGACGGCGCACAGGTCAGCGACAACACTCTGGACCAGTACCTGAGCCGGCTGCGCCGCAAACTGCGCGAGGGCGGCAGCGACCTGAGCCTCACGACGGCGCGCGGGGTCGGACACCGGCTGTCATGAACCGTGTCCTGCGGCGGCCGGCCCCCCGCACCCTGCGCGGCCGGCTCTCCCTCGTGGCGCTGACCACCGCCGCGCTCCTGATGACCGTCCTGACCGTGGCGTTCAACACCGTGATGGATCGGCACCTGCAGCACCAAGCGGACGACGAACTGAGCAACCGCGCGGCCGCCGTCGCCACGACCATCGACACCAGCGGTCCCCAGGCGCGGGTGCTGGAAACCGTCAACGACCGCCTCCTCGACGCGAACGTGTGGATCTACGCCGGGACACGGCTGGTGGAGAAGCCGCCCTCCACCGCGCCCGACGGCACCCTGACCCGGGCCGCCGACCGGCTCGCCGCGCCGGGGAAGGAGGTCTGCACGACCGTCGAGGGCGAAAACCCCCGCTCCGTCCGCCTTTGCTCGCGGCCCGTGCCAGGCCACCGCAGCGCCGCCACTGTCGTCACGGCGCTGGATCTCGCCCCGTACCGCAACTCGGCGGACACCCTGCTGCTGGGTTCGCTGATCCTGGACGCCGTCATGCTCGCGTGCACCTACGCGCTGACCCGCCTGGCCGTCGGGCGGGCGCTGCGCCCCGTGCGGACCATGACCGACCAGGCCGCCCAGTGGAGCGCCGTCGGCTCCGACGAACGCTTCGGCGCGGAGCACCATCCGGCCGAACTCGCCCGCCTGGGCGCCTCGTTGGACGCGCTGCTGAACCGGATCCGCACCGTGCTGCGCCACGAGCAGCAGCTGACCGGCGAGCTGTCCCACGAACTGCGCACCCCGCTCACCCGGATCATCGTCGAGCTGGACTGGTGGCGGGCCCGGCCCCGCTCCGCCGCCGAGACCCGTGCCACCCACGAGGTGATCGCCGAGGCGGCCCGGTCCATGCACACCATCTGCGACACGCTGCTGAACGATGCCCGCGAGGGCGCGCGGAACGCCACCACGGCCCCCGGTGCCGCTGCCGTCGCACCCGTCCTGCACCGGCTCGTCGGGAACCTCGACGCGCGGAAACGGGTGACAACCGTCGTCGACGTGACGGATCCGGAGCTGGAGGCCGGCGTCGCGCCCGCTCTCCTCGAACGCATCGTCGGCCCGCTGCTGACCAACGCGGTCCGGTACGCCCGTTCCACGGTGACCGTGTCCGCGCGGCAGCTGCCCGGCGGCGTACGCATCGACGTCACCGACGACGGCCCCGGCGTGCCGGAGGCGTTCGTCGACGACCTCTTCCAGCCCGGCCGCCGGGCCGACCCCGACGACGGGCACGACGGCGCGGGCCTCGGGCTGCCGCTCGCGCGGCGCTTGGCCCGCGCCGCCGGCGGCGAGGTGTCCCACGACCCCGGGCGGACGCCCGGAGCACGCTTCCTGGTCAGCCTGCCCGCGGGGTGACCGGCTGCCGACGAGCGCCCCACGCTGTTCAGGTTGTATTCAGGCTCGGAGTGCAAGGGTGCGGATCATGACCGCAGCGCACCTCCTCGACGACCGCCCCCTCGTCCCTGTACGCCGGATGGCGAACAAGGTGCCGGAGGTGACCGTCTACTTCTGGATCATCAAGGTACTGACCACCGGCATGGGCGAGACGGCGTCGGACCTCCTGGCCCGGCTGCTCGGCCCCATACCGGCGGTCGCGCTCGGCGGCCTGGCCCTGGTGACCTCCCTGGCGGTGCAGTTCACTCTTCGCCGATACGTCGCCTGGGCCTACTGGACCGCCGTCGTCATGGTCAGCGTGTTCGGCACCATGGCCGCCGACGTCCTGCATGTCGGCCTCGGCGTGCCGTACGCCGCGTCGGCCCCGGCCTTCCTCGCCGTACTGGCCGCGGTCTTCGTCCTCTGGTACGCGAGTGAGCGGACGCTGTCCATCCACAGCGTCCGCACCCGCCGCCGTGAAGCGTTCTACTGGGCGGCCGTTCTCGCCACCTTCGCCCTCGGCACCGCCGCGGGCGACCTCACCGCCACCGCCGGCTTCGGCTATCTCGGGTCGGTCGCCCTCTTCGCGGTCGCCATCTGCATGCCCGCTCTGACACATCGCTTCGGCGCCCTGAACGCGGTGACCGCCTTCTGGACGGCGTACGTCATCACCCGGCCCCTCGGCGCCTCCCTCGCCGACTGGATGGCGCTCGACCGCACCCGCGGCGGCCTCGGCCTGGGGCTGGCGCCGGTCACGCTCGCGTGGACGGTCGCGATCGTCGGATTCGTCGGCTACATCGCCGTGTCACGGCGCGACACGCGCGCCCACGCCGCCGGCTGAGCGGCAGGACGCGCTGCCGGTGTGCCGGACGGGCCCCGTGGATCCGTGCCATGCCCCGCGAAGGTTTCTCAGCGGTTCGCCACCGCCTGTTTGACCAACGTCCGCCCGAAGTCCCACATCAGACCGCCGCCCGCGTGGGCGTCGTCCATGACGGCTGTGAACGCGGTCACGAAGCGGTCCACCTCGGGTTCGCCGATGATCAGTGGCGGGATGAGCTTGATGACCTCCAGGTGGTCGCCGGAGACCTGGGTGAGGATGCGGTGCTTCTGGAGCAGCGGGGCCACGACCATCTGGGCGAACAGGCCCTTGCGGGCGGCCTGGAGCATCGCCCAGCGGCTGCGCAGGCCCAGTGAGCGGGGCTTGCCGAACTCGATGCCGATCATCAGGCCGCGGCCGCGCACGTCGTGCAGCAGCTCGTACTTGTCGACCAGCGCCGCCAGCCGCGTCCGCAGCAGGTCGCCCGTGTGCCGGGCGTTGGCCACGATCCGGGCGTCCTCCATGACGGACAGCACCGCGAGGCCCGCGGCCATGGCCTGGGCGTTGGAGCCGAAGCTGGCCGAGTGGACCAGCACCCGGTCCATGGAGGAGTAGACCTTCTTGAAGATCCAGTCCTTGCCGAGGGTCGCGCCGACGGGCACATAACCGCCGGACAGCGCCTTGGCGACGCACACCAGGTCCGGCTCGACGCCCTCCTCGTGCTGGTAGGCGTAGAAGTCGCCGGTGCGGCCGATGCCGGTCTGCACCTCGTCGGCGATGAGCAGGGCCTTGTGCCGGCGCAGCAATTCCTGCGCCTGGCGGAGGAACCCGGGCGGTGGTTCGTGGACGCCCTTGCCCTGGATGGGTTCGACGACGAAGGCGGCCACGTCACCGCGGCGCAGCTCCCTCTCCAGGGCGTCGAGGTCGCCGAGCGGGATCGCGGTGTCGGGCAGCAGCGGGGCGAAGCCGTCACGGAAGCCGTCCTCGCCGTTGACGGACAGCGAGCCCGTCGTCAGGCCGTGGAAGGCGTGCGCGCAGTAGAGGATCCGTGGCCGCCCGGTGGCGTAGCGGGCGAACTTCAGCGCGGTCTCGACGGCTTCGGTGCCGCTGTTGCCGAAGAAGACCCGGTCCAGGTGCGGGGTGTACGACAGCAGCTTCTCGGCGAGGAGGCCGGGCAGCGGCTGGCAGTCGAAGCGGGTGAGGTCGGCGAGCGAGGCGTCGAGGACGTCGTGCAGGGCCTTGCGGACCACGGGGTGGTGGCGGCCGACGCCCATCACCCCGAAGCCGGCGAGCATGTCGAGGTAGTCCTGCCCGTCGGCGTCCCAGAAGTAGGCCCCTTCGGCCCGTTCGTAGACCTTGTCGAAGCCGATGGTGTGCAGCATGCGGGGCAGTTGGTGGTTGAGGTGGCGGGCGTGGAGCTCGTAGCGCTCGCCGCCGCGCTCGGCGAGGAGCCGGGTGAGGTCGAATCCCTTCGCGCCGTCGGTGCCGTCGGGTGTCATGCGTTGTTCTCCTTGTTCTCCTTACAGGCCGGGTCCGCCGCCGCGGCCTCCTTACGGGCCAGGGCGGCGCTGATCCGGCCGGCGATCTCGGCGGGGGTGAGGCCCAGGTCGGCCAGGACCTCGCCGCGCTTGGCGTGGGGCAGGAACTGCTCGGGGATGCCGAAGGTGCGCACGGGGACGTCGGTCTCGGCGTCGCGCAGGGCCTGGGCGACGGCCCAGCCGACGCCGCCGGTGCGGCTGTTGTCCTCGACCACGGCGACGATCCGGTGCCGTTCGGCGAGGGCGGGCAGGGCCGCGTCGACGGGCTTGACCCAGCGTGGGTCGACGACGGTGCAAGGGGTGCCGCGGGCGGCGAGCAGGTCGGCCGCCTGGAGGCAGACCTGGGCCATGGTGCCGACGGCGACGAGCAGCACCTCCGGCTCGGTGGTGCCGGTGCGGGCGATCACGTCCATGCCGCCGACCCGGCCGAGGGCCGGGACGGGCTCGCCCACGGTCTCCTTGGGGAAGCGGATGACGGTCGGGGCGTCGCCGACGTCCATGGCCTCGCGCAGCTGCGCACGGAGCTGGTCGGCGTCGCGGGGCGCGGCGATCCGCAGGCCGGGGACGACCTGGAGGATCGACATGTCCCACATGCCGTTGTGGGAGGCACCGTCGGTGCCGGTGACGCCCGCCCGGTCCAGGACGAAGGTGACACCGCACTTGTGCAGCGCCACGTCCATCAGCACCTGGTCGAAGGCCCGGTTGAGGAAGGTGGCGTACACCGCGAAGACCGGGTGCAGACCACCCGTCGCCAGACCGGCCGCCGACGTCGCCGCGTGCTGCTCCGCGATCCCGACGTCCCACACGCGGTCCGGGTACGCCTCGGCGAACCGGGTCAGGCCCACGGGGTGGAGCATCGCGGCGGTGATCGCCACCACGTCGGGCCGCTCGGCGCCGATCTTGAGCATCTCGTCGCCGAAGACCGAGGTCCAGGACCGGCCGGAGGAGACGGCCAGGGGCTCACCGGTGAGCGAGTTCATCACGCCGACGGTGTGGAAGCGGTCCGCCTCGTCCTCCAGGGCGGGCTTGTAGCCGCGGCCCTTCTCGGTGCGGCAGTGGACGAGGACGGGGCCGTGGAAGCGCTTGGCCCGGCGCAGCGCCGATTCGACGGCCTCGATGTCGTGCCCGTCGATCGGCCCGAGGTACTTCAGTCCGAGGTCCTCGAACATGCCCTGCGGGGCGAAGGCGTCCTTGAAGCCCTTCTTCGCGCCGTGCAGCGATTCGTAGAGCGGCTTGCCCACGACGGGCAGCCCCTGGACGGCGTCCTTGCCCCAGGACAGGAAGCGTTCGTAGCCGTCGGTGGTGCGGAGGGTGGCGAGGTGGTCGGCGAGGCCGCCGATGGTGGGCGCGTAGCTGCGTTCGTTGTCGTTGACGACGATGATCAGCGGCCTGTCGCGGGCGGCGGCTATGTTGTTGAGCGCCTCCCACGCCATGCCTCCGGTGAGGGCGCCGTCGCCGATGACGGCGACGACGTGGCGGTTCCAGCGGCCGAGCACCTGGTTGGCCTTGGCGAGGCCGTCGGCCCAGCCGAGCACGGTGGAGGCGTGGCTGTTCTCGATGACGTCGTGCTCGGACTCGTCGCGCGAGGGATAGCCGGAGAGTCCGCCCTTGCCGCGCAGCTTGGAGAAGTCCTGGCGGCCGGTGAGGAGCTTGTGCACGTACGACTGGTGGCCGGTGTCCCACAGGATGCGGTCGGCCGGGGAGTCGAAGGCGCGGTGCAGTGCGATGGAGAGCTCCACCACGCCGAGGTTGGGTCCGAGATGTCCTCCGGTCCTGGCCACGGCGTGCACCAGGAAGTGGCGGATCTCCTCGGCCAGTTCGGTCAGGTCTTCGCCGTCCAGCGCCTTCAGGTCGCGCGGACCGCGGATGTTCTCCAGCAACGACACGCGAGCCCCCTCCTCTTCTCTCGGCCCCGGGCCGGGCTTGCCGCCTCGGCCCCTGTTTCCCCCCGCGGTACGACGCCGGCGGTCAGCCGACGGTGACGTCGGGCACGCCGGAGGCGACGCCCGCCGCCGCCATGTCCTCGGCGATCTTCATCGCCTCGTCGATCAGCGTCTCCACGATCTTCGACTCGGGGACGGTCCTGACGACCTCGCCCTTGACGAAGATCTGGCCCTTGCCGTTGCCGGAGGCCACACCGAGGTCCGCCTCGCGCGCCTCACCCGGGCCGTTGACCACACAGCCCATCACGGCGACGCGCAGCGGGACCTCCATGCCCTCCAGGCCGGCGGACACCTCGTCCGCCAGCTTGTACACGTCCACCTGCGCGCGGCCGCAGGACGGACACGAGACGATCTCCAGGCGGCGCTCCCGCAGCCCGAGCGACTCCAGGATCTGCATGCCGACCTTGATCTCCTCGGCCGGCGGGGCCGACAGGGAGACGCGGATGGTGTCCCCGATCCCCTCCGAGAGCAACGCCCCGAAGGCGACGGCCGACTTGATGGTGCCCTGGAACGCCGGACCCGCCTCCGTCACGCCGAGGTGGAGGGGGTAGTCGCACTGGGCGGCCAGCTGCCGGTAGGCGTTGACCATGACGACCGGGTCGTTGTGCTTGACCGAGATCTTGATGTCGCGGAAGCCGTGCTCCTCGAAGAGGGACGCCTCCCACAGGGCGGACTCGACCAGCGCCTCCGGAGTGGCCTTGCCGTACTTCTCCAGCAACCGCCGGTCCAGGGAACCGGCGTTGACGCCGATCCGGATCGGGGTGCCCGCGTCCGACGCCGCCTTGGCGATCTCACGCACCTTGTCGTCGAACTGGCGGATGTTGCCCGGATTCACCCGCACCGCCGCACAGCCCGCGTCGATCGCGGCGAAGACGTACTTCGGCTGGAAGTGGATGTCCGCGATGACCGGGATCTGCGACTTCTTCGCGATCACCGGCAGCGCCTCGGCGTCGTCCTGCGAGGGACACGCCACCCGCACGATCTGACAGCCCGCCGCCGTGAGCTCCGCGATCTGCTGGAGCGTGGCGCCGACGTCGGCCGTCACGGTCGTGGTCATCGACTGCACCGACACCGGTGCTCCCCCGCCGACCGCCACCGGCCCGACCTGGATGCGCCGCGAGGTGCGGCGCATCGCGAGCGGCCGGGCCGGCACGCCGGGGAGCCCCAGAGAGACCGGCTCCGAGGATCCCATGGCGGTCAGCTCCGGTTTCCTGCGACGCTCTCGCGGACCGCGCGCAGCGACTCCTTCAGCGATCCCATGGTGGCGAGGACCGCCGTGGGCTCATAGCCGCAGTGCGCCATGCAGTTGTCGCAGCGGGGGTCCTTGCCGCGGCCGTACTTGTCCCAGTCGGTTTCCTCGATCAGCTCCCGGTACGTCGGCACATAGCCGTCGCTCATCAGGTAGCAGGGGCGCTGCCACCCGAAGAGGGAGTAATTGGGGATCGCCCAGGCGGTGCACGGGAAATCGACCTTGCCCTCCAGGAAGTCCAGGAAGAGCGGGCTGTGGTTGAGCCGCCAGCGGGCGCGGTTGCCGCCGGAGAACGCCTTCTTGAAGAGCTCACGGGTCTGCTCGACGCCGAGGAAGTGGTCCTGGTCGGGAGCCTTCTCGTAGGCATAGGCGGGCGAGAGCATCATCTCGTCGACCTGGAGCTCGTCGTTGAGGAAGTCGAGCACGTCGACGATGGTCTGCGGGGTGTCGGTGTTGAAGAAGGTGGAGTTGGTGGTCACCCGGAAGCCACGCCGCTTGGCCTCCTTGATCGCCTCCACCGCCTCGTCGAAGACGCCCTCCTTCGCAACGGACTCGTCGTGCCGCTCCCGCAGCCCGTCGATGTGCACCGCGAACGCGAAATAGGGGGAGGGGGTGAATTTCTCCATCTTCTTGCGCATCAACAACGCGTTGGTGCACAGGAAGACATATTTACGCTTGGCGACCAGCTGCCGGACGATTTCATCGATCTGGGGGTGCATCAAGGGCTCGCCACCGGCGATGGACACCATCGGCGCGCCGGATTCCAGCACGGCACCCACGGCCTGGGCAACGGGCATGCGCTGCTTGAGCACGCCCGCCGGGTGCTGGATCTTGCCGCAGCCCTCGCACTTCAGGTTGCACGCGAAGAGCGGTTCGAGTTCCACGATCAGGGGGAACTTCTCCCGCTTGCGCAGCTTCTGTTCAAAAAGGTAGGTACCCACCCGGATGGACTGACGGAGCGGCATGGCCATCTGGCTCACCTCCTGGGGAGCAGTAAAGATCGGTGCCATTCGATAAATGCGGGAAGGACGGTGCGGAGCACCCGGAAGGCTGATATTCCACCCCGCAACGTCCCGATTCGTACGAGTTCATGTTCTGGAGCGTCCACGACCACCCGGACGGCCGCAACGGGGCGCGGGCCCATCCGCACGGCGCTCCGGAGCGTGGCGGCGGACTCCATGTCCACCGCGATCGCGCCCGCGGCGTGCAGTGCCGAGCGTTCCGCGCCCCGTACGACGTGGTCCGAGCCCACGAGCGGGCCGGTGTGGATGACGCGCTTGGGCACGGCCCGGGCGAGCTCCTTGGCGAGCAGCTCGACGCCGGAGCACTCGGTGCGGCCCTCGCGGTCGTGTGTCTCGTCGGCGACGACCAGGTCCCCGGGGTGCATCCCGGGAGCCAGGCCGGCGCAGAATCCGGTGGCGATCACGGCCGCGTCCCGCATGGCCGTGCCGTCACCGAGCGCTTGCGTGACGGCCTGGTCCGCGGCGTGCGGGCCCATGCCGGTACGCAGGACGGTCACGGGTCCGGCCGCACCGCCGAGGCCGCCGCCGCGCAGGGCGAGGCGCTCGATGCCGAGCGCGCAGGCGATCAGCAGCGGTGCGGACGCAGGACCCGTGCCCGTGGTCATCACGCCTCCCGGCGGTTCGGGGTGAAGGGCTCCCCGTGCACGTAGCGGCCGAGGGCCGTGACGGGGAACACCTGCCGGTAGAGGTGGTAGTTGATGGAGAAGTCCCACGGGAACCCGGTGCCGGTGAAGTACGGCTCGTCCCAGGTGCCGTCCTCGGTCTGGGTCTCCACGAGATACGCGACGCCGCGCTCGACGGCCTTGCTCTCCCGCTCGCCCGCCGACAGCAGGGCCATCAGCGCCCACGCCGTCTGCGAGGGGGTGGAGGCACCGCGCCCGATCCACTCGGGGTCGCGGTAGGAGCGCAGGTCCTCGCCCCAGCCGCCGTCGGCGTTCTGCACGCTCTCCAGCCAGCGCACGGCCCGGCGGACGGCCGGGTGGGAGGCGGGGATGCCCGCGGCGGCCAGGGCGGGCAGCACGGAGCCGGTGCCGTAGACGTAGTTCACGCCCCAGCGGCCGAACCAGGCGCCGTTCTCCTCCTGTTCGGCGAGCAGCCACTCGATGCCGCGCCGGGTGCGCGGGTGGTGCTGCTGCCCGAGGACC
This sequence comes from Streptomyces sp. NPDC051173, assembly GCF_040689515.1. Taxonomy (NCBI): domain Bacteria; kingdom Bacillati; phylum Actinomycetota; class Actinomycetes; order Kitasatosporales; family Streptomycetaceae; genus Streptomyces; species Streptomyces sp. NPDC051173. Next base: position 61,513 of record NZ_JBFBBD010000007.1, on the reverse strand, counting down.
GCCAGCATCTCCACCACGTGCGCCGTGACGTCCGCGGACGGCGGGTCGACGACCTCGCCGAAGTCGCAGAACGGCAGCCGGTTGGGGAAGGGGCTGGTGTTGTCGGCGTCGAAGGCCGCCCAGGCGCCGTTCTTCGACTGCATCCCGAGGTTCCAGCGGGCCGCGCGCCGGATCGCGGCCTCGACCCGCGCGGGGTCGGGGTGCGCGACGCGCTTCAGCGCGAGGACCACCTCGGCGGTGTCGTCGATGTCGGGGTAGTTGTCGTTGTGGAACTCGAACGCCCAGCCGCCCGGGGCCAGTTCGGGCCGTCGCACGACCCAGTCGCCGGGCCGGTCGATCTGCTCGTCCAGCATCCAGTCGACGGCCTTGACGAGCGCCGGGTGGTCGGACGGCACCCCGGCGTCGGCCAGGGCGATGGCGGCGAGGCAGGTGTCCCAGACGGGCGACTGGCAAGCCTCGATCATCCGCGAGCCGTCCTCCCGCCAGACGGCGAAACGGTCCAGCGACTCCAGCCCGGCGCGGAGCACGGGGTGGTCGAGGTCGTAGCCGAGGAGGTGGAGGGCGATGACGGAGTAGACCGCGGGTGGCTGGATGCCGCCCCAGCAGCCGTCGTTCTCCTGCCGCTCGATGATCCAGCGGGCGGCCGCGTCGAGCGCCTTGCGGCGCACCCGGCCGAGCGGGAACCTGCGGTACTGGTGGAGCGCCTTGTCCAGGCGCTGGAAGACGCCGTCCCAGCTGGCGAGGGGCGCCTGCGGGCGCGGGGGGTTGGGCCGTGCCGGGTCGGTGTGCAGCTCGTCCAGGGCGAACGGCGCGGGCCGTACGGGGCGCTTGGCCGAGACGACGGTCAGCGGCACGATGGTCTGCCGGGCCCAGCAGCCGAAGTCGTAGATGTTGAGCGGGACCCACTTCGGCAGATACATGATCTCGGGTGGCAGCTCGGGGAGGTCGTCCCACTTCCACCAGCCGAAGAGCGCGAGCCAGATCCGGGTGAAGACGCGGGCGGCCGCGATGCCGCCCTGGGCGCGGATCCACTCGGAGGCGGCGGCCATGTGCGGGGCGTCGGGGGTGTCCCCGGCGAGCCGCAGGGCGACATACGCCTCGACGGTGGCGGAGAGCTCTCCCGGTCCGCCGTGGAAGGTGGCCCAGGTGCCGTCCGGCCGCTGCTCGGACCGGATGAAGAGGGCCGCCGCCCGCGTGGTCTTCTCGTCCTGGATCCCCAGGAACTGACGGAGCAGCAGGTCTTCGGCGTCCATGGTGACGTTGGTCGCCAGGTCGCCCTTCCACCACCCCTCGGCGTCCTGACGGGCCAGGAGGTGTTCCACGGCCCGGGCCGTGGCCCGCTCGGCGGCCGTCGCGACGGTGACCCCGCCGGCCGGGAGCGGGGGTGATGCTGTGGTGCTTTCGTTGGCCGCGGCTGCGCGGGGCGCGAGGGCCCCGGTGCTTCCGTCGGTCGTCGCTGTCATGGTTTCCCCTTTTTGCAGTGATCTTTCTTCTCTGCCGTGCTGGGGGCTCCGTCGGCCGACGCTCCGTCAGGGCGTCGGCCGGCGACTGCGATCTGTCAGATCGGGTGAATGGTGATCATCTCTTTCGTACGACGACGAAGTCGGCGAGCGCGGTCAGCTGCGCGCGGACCTCGGTGGGCATGTCGACTCCGTTGAGCGCCTCGATCGCGGTGGCGTGCTGGCGGCGGGCTTCCTGGGAGGTCCACTCCCGGCCGCCCGCCTCCTCGATCAACGCCGCGCGGCTGGCGAATTCTTCCTCGTCGAAGTCGGCGGACTGGGCGTCGCTGAGCTTGGCGTCAGCGGCGAGGATGTCGGCGAGCCGGGCCGAGGCCGGGCCGCCCGCCGCGAGAGCGGCGACGACCGGGAGCGACTTCTTGCGCTGGCGCAGGTCGCTCCAGGTCTGCTTGCCGGTGGCCTCCGGGTCGCCCCAGATGCCGAGCAGGTCGTCCACGGCCTGGAAGGCGAGGCCGAGGTGGTAGCCGTACGCCTCCAGGGTGTCGGCCGTGCGGTCGTCGGCGCCGCCGAGGACCGCGCCGATGGAGACCGCGCAGGCGAGCAGGGCACCCGTCTTGTTGCCCTCCATCTCCAGGCACTCCTCGACGGTGACCCGCTCGCGGTGCTCGTAGGAGATGTCCTGGGCCTGACCGTCGATCAGCTTGCGGGTGGCGGTGGTCAGACGCCGGGTGGCGCGGCCCGCCTCGACGGTGCCGAGCTCCAGCAGCACCTCGTTCGCGAGCGCGAACAGTGCGTCACCGACCAGGATGGCCTGCTCGGGGCCGTACACCTTCCACACGGTGTCGCGGTGCCTGCGCTGCTCGTCGCCGTCCATCAGGTCGTCGTGGAGCAGCGAGAAGTTGTGCACGAGCTCCACTGCGACGGCGCCGGGGATGCCCACCTCGGGACGGGCGCCCGCGGCCTCGGCCGAGAGCAGGGCGAGAGCGGGACGTACGGCCTTGCCGCCGTCGCCGTGCGCCGGCCGGCCCTCGGCGTCGATCCAGCCGAAGTGATAGGCGGCGACGGTGTCCATGGGCGGCGCGAGCCGGTTCACGGCAGCACGCAGCACCGGCGTGGCAAGCGTCCGTCCGCGCTCCAGCAGGGCGTTGACGCCTGCGGTGTCGACAGCTGGGATCGCCGAAGTCACGGTCTCTCCTCTGGTGGTCGTGCTCGTGCGCGCCCCTTCGCGGGGCGGCACGCCTGGGTGGCTCGCCTCGTTCATGCCGCCTCCCACAAGGGGTTCCGGCGGGGTAGGCCGAGCTCGGAGAGTGCCGCGCCGACGGCGTCGACACCGCTGCGCACCGCGCCCTCCATGGTCGCGGGCCAGCCGGTGGCGGTCCACGCACCGGCCAGCCAGAGGCCGGGCGCGTTCGTGGGGGCGTGCGGCCGCAGCCGGCCGACGCCCGGAGTGGGGGCGAACGTCGCTGTCCGCTCCCGGGTCACGAAGAAGTCCCGTACGCCGGCGCCGCGTGCCGCGGGCAACAGGCGCTCCAGCTCGGGAAGATAGCGCTCGCGGAGCTCGGCGACGGGCCGGTCGATGTCGTCGTACGCGGCCGACTGGGAGATGGCCAGGTACTGGCCGCCGTCGGCGCGGGCGCCGAGTCCGGAGGAGTCCGTGCGGTCGAAGACCCACTGCACCGGCGAGCCGAGCGCCGTGAAGAACGGCTGGCGCAGAACTTTGCGGTCGTATACGACGTGGAGGTTGAGGATCGGCGCGGTGCCGATGTCCAGCAGCCGGTCGGGGTCGTCGAGCGCGCCCTCGGGCAGCAGGCCGTGGGCCTCGCGCTGGGGCACGGCGAGCACGACGGTGGCGGCGGCGAGCCGCTCGGCGCCGCCCGGTCCGGCCTCGATGTCGACGTGCCAGCCGCCGTCCTCGCCCCGGGTGATCGCGGTGGCGCGGGTGCGCAGCTCGGTGCGCACGCCGGCCTTGTCGAGAGCGGCGCGGGCGCGGACGTCGTGCAGCTCGCCGAGCGGTACGCGGGCCCAGCCGATGTCGGCGGCGCCCGGCTCGGACAGCAGCCCGGTCTTGAAGACCTTGGCGGCCAGGCCCAGCGAGGACCGGTCGGCGGTGGCGTTGAGCGTGGCGACGCCGACGAGGTCCCACAGGGCCTCGATCGCGCGGTCCGACTGGCCGTGGCGGTGCAGCCAGCTCGCGAAGTCCTCGCCGTCCAGGGCGGGGTCGTCGAGGTCGAGGCCGCCGAGGGCCAGCGCGGCGCGCCCCACCTTGGCCCGCTCGGCGAGCGAGAGGTGCGGGTAGGTGGCGAGGCTCGCGGCGAGGTGCAGGGGCACGGGCAGCTGCGCGCGGCGCAGCCGGCCGAGGCGCGGCCGCCCGGAGGGGTGGCCGACATCCAGCACCGGGACGTCCAGCCGCTGTTGCAGCGGGGCGAGTTCGGCGGCGTCGACGCGGTCGAGGAACCACCGGTAGGCGGTGCAGCAGCGCAGGTAGACGTGCTGTCCGTTGTCGATCGTCAGTTCACCACGACGGAAGGAGAAGGCGAGCCCGCCCAGCCGGGGGCGGCCCTCGACGAGGGTGACCCGCAGCCCGGCGTCGGCGAGTCCGAGCGCGGCGGTGACGCCGGCGAGGCCGCCGCCGACGACCACCGCGGCCGCGCCCACGGGGCGGCCCTCCGCGTCCGAGCGCTGCCGCTCGGATCTCGTCGTCGTCCGTGGAGCCGTCATGCGCCCACCCCCTCGGCTGCTGTCAGTGACGTGTGCGATCGCCGGAGGGTTGCACACCGCCCACCGGTGGGAGTAGGGCGCATCAAGTGCGCCCCCCGGCGGTCCGCCGGTCGACGCCACGGGCGTCGAGGCCGGACAGGCCGCGCACGGCGACATAGACCTTCTCGCGCCCCGGGAGCGAGACCCGGCCGCGCAGCACCGCCTCGGGGTCCTGGGCGATGCGGTCCAGGAGTCTGCGGTAGATACCCGACATGGCGGCGACGCAGGCGCCGCTGCGCCGGTCGAGCATGGGCAGCAGCTTGGTGCCCTCGGCGAACAGCGCGCGGGCGCGCCGCACTTCGAAGTGCACCAGCCCCGTGAAGTCGGATCCGGCGGGCGGCCGCACGGAGTGGAAGCCCGCGGAGCAGCCGAACTTGGCGAGGTCGTCGGAGGGCAGATAGGTGCGGCCGTTGGCCGCGTCCTCGCGGACGTCGCGCAGGATGTTGGTCAGCTGGAGCGCGAGCCCGAGCGTGTCCGCATACTCCGCGGCGCGCGCGGCGTCCCGTGCGCCGGGCACGGTGCCGAACACCCCGAGCGAGAGCCGTCCGATGGCGCCCGCGACACAGCGGCAGTACGCCGCGAGGTCGTCCCACGTCTCATAGGTCTCCCCGCGCACATCCATCTGCACGCCGTCGATGAGCTCGTCGAGCCCGCCGAGCGGGATCGGGAAGCGCCGCGCGGCATGGGTGAGCGCGACGGCCACCGGGTCGGTGTCGTCCTCCTCGACCTTGCCCTCCCTGATGCGGGCGAGCAGGGCCCGGGTCTCCTCGAGCCGGTGCCGCTTCGATTCCGCGTCCAGTGGGCCGTCGCCGATGTCGTCGACCCGCCGCGAGAAGGCGTACAGCGCCGACATGGCGCGCCGCTTGGCGGTCGGCAGAAGCCTGATGCCGTAGCTGAAGTTACCGGCCTGCTGTCCGGTGACTGCCTCGCAGTAGCTGTACGCGGCGAGTACCGGCGCGGACGCGTCTGGCGATCCGTTCACGGTCCCGCTCACCCCTCTCTTCGCAGTGTCGCTCCCACCTCGCGCAGCAGGCTGAGCTTGGTGGGCTTGGGCGGTCCCGGCAGTACGTCGTATCCCGCGGCGGAAACCGCTCTGAGCGCGGCCCTCCCCCCGCCCACGAACCCCGCGAGCAACAGCTTCAACCTGCCGTGGACGCTACCCACCAGGGGGGTGCCTTCATTCAGCAGTTCCCCGGCGCGTTCCGCCTCGTACGCGACCAGGGCGCGCAACGACGCGCCGCTGGTGGGACGGGCGAGGTCGGCCTCGCCGACGCGGAAGCGTTTCATGTCCTCGGCCGGGAGATAGACGCGGTCGCGCCCGAGATCCTCGGCGACGTCCTGCAGGTGTTCGACGATCTGCAGAGCTGTGCAGACCGCGTCCGAGCGGCGGATCCGCTCGGGGCTTGCGGTGCCGGTGATGCCCAGGACCAGGCGACCGACGGGATTGGCGGACAGCTCGCAGTAGGCGAGCAGGTCCTGGTAGGTGGCGTAGCGGCGGACGCGCTGGTCCTGGCGGTTCGCCTCGATCAGGCCCAGGAAGGGCTCCGGGGTCAGGCCGCACCGGCGGACGGTGGGCCGCAGACGGAGCAGCAGGGGGTGGCGCGGTCCCGTGCCGGAGCGGTCGAAGACCCGGTGCAGGTCGGCCTCGAAGGCGTCGAGCATGGCGGGACGGTCGTCGGACTGCTCGCGGTGGAGGCCGAGCAGTTCGGCGTCGCGGCCGCCGGGGGCGAGATCGCCGTCACCGATGTCGTCCACGAGTCTGGCGAAACCGTAGACGGCCATGAGATCGTCCCGCCAGGCGCGCGGCACGAAGAAGGGCGCCACGGGGAAGTTCTCGTGCGCGGCCTTGTCGAGCACGGCGCGCTCGTGCGCGTCCGTCCCCGCCGTCACCGCGGGCTGCCCGGACCGGGGACGGCGGACACGCCTCGGAGCTGGAGAGTTCCCGTAGCCATTGCCGTCACATCTCCCGTTCTACACTGCCGACCCAGAACATCCCATTTCGGACACGCCGCAGGGCAGGCCCTCCCCCTGCTCCCCCTCGGCACCTCCCGCTGACCACCCGCGGAGCCATCTCCGCGGACGGAGATACACCGGTATCGCCCTGCTTCTCCGCAAATCAGCACGGTACAGCGTACGCCGTACAGGTGTCCGACGCGCGCCCGGGTAGGTGCTTGATCCATACAATGCCACGTGGCGAACGAATCAACCCTGTCAATAAGTGAGTTGATCGTTACGGAAAGGTCAAGGCCCCCGCCGAACGCGTCACAGCGGGGGCCTCGGGGGCGTTGCCGGTCCCGCCGGACTAGCGGGCCGTCTCCTTCTCGTAGGCCCGTACGACTTCCTCCGTGGGTCCGTCCATGAGCAGCTGGCCGTGTTCGAGCCAGAGCACGCGGTCGCAGGTGTCGCGGATGGACCGGTTGTTGTGGCTCACGAGGAAGACGGTGCCGGCGTCCTTGCGCAGCTCGCGGACGCGGGCCTCGGAGCGCTTCTGGAAGGACCGGTCGCCGGTGGCCAGCGCCTCGTCGATCATCAGCACGTCGTGGTCCTTGGCCGCCGCGATGGAGAACCGCAGGCGGGCCGCCATGCCGGAGGAGTAGGTGCGCATGGGCAGGGTGATGAAGTCGCCCTTCTCGTTGATGCCCGAGAAGTCGACGATCTCCTGGTAGCGCTCGCGGATCTGCTCCCGGCTCATGCCCATCGCCAGGCCGCCGAGCATCACGTTCTTCTCGCCGGTGAGGTCGTTCATCATGGCCGCGTTGACGCCCAGCAGCGAGGGCTGGCCGTCGGTGTAGACCTTGCCGCGCTCGGTGGGCAGCAGTCCGGCGATCGCCTTCAGGAGGGTCGACTTGCCGGAGCCGTTGGACCCGATCAGGCCGATCGCCTCCCCGCGGTAGGCGGTGAAGCTCACACCCTTGACGGCGTGCACCTCGCGCACGCCCGCGTTGGGCTTGCGCCGGACGAGCCGGTTGAGGGCCGCGGTGGCGCTGCCCCGGCCCGTGTTGCCGCCGTAGACGCGGTAGACGATGTGCACGTCGTCCGCGATCACGGTCGGCACCTGGGAGGTCGACATGGGCGCCTTCGCGACGCTGTTCTGCTCAGCCACGGCCGTACTGCTCCTCAGCCTTCCAGAAGAACACGAAGCCCCCGATGCCGATCAGCAGCGACCAGCCGACGGCCAGCGCCCACACGTGCGGCGGCAGGTCGATGTGCTTGTGCGCGGCGTGGCCGCTGATCAGGGAGGAACGCATCAGGTTGATGAAGACGGCCGCCGGGTTCGCGCTCAGCACGTCGATGAGCCACCCCGGGGAGTGCTGCTTCTTGAGCGCCTCGACCAGGTTGTACATCACGCCGGACGCGTACATCCACGTACGCAGGATGAACGGCAGCAGCTGTGCCAGGTCGGGGGTCTTGCTGCCCAGGCGGGCCAGGACCATCGCCAGGCCGGTGTTGAAGACGAACTGCAGCGCCAGGATCGGGACGATCAGCAGCCAGGACAGCTGCGGGGTGTGCCCGAACCCGAGCAGGAAGGCGAAGAGCACCACCATCGAGAACATCAGCTGCTGGAGCTGCTGGAGCGCGAAGGAGATGGGCAGCGCCGCCCGCGGGAAGTGCAGGGCCCGCACCAGCCCCAGATTGCCGGAGATCGACCGGACGCCCGACATCGCCGAGCTCTGGGTGAAGGTGAAGACGAAGATGCCCGTCACGAGGAACGGGATGTACGTCTTGATGCCCATGCCCTTGCTCTGGCCCATCAACAGGCCGAAGATCAGGAAGTACACCGTGGCGTTCAGCAGCGGGGTCGCCACCTGCCACACCTGACCCAGCTTGGCCTGGCTGTACTGAGCGGTCAGCTTGGCGCGGGAGAAGGCGACGACGAAGTGCCGTCGGTCCCACAGCTGCCGCGCGTACTCCACCAGCCCGGGCCGGGCACCGCTCACCGCGAGGCCGTACTTCTGGGCCAGCTCGGCGGCGGAGAGTCCGTCGTCGGGTGATGGCGGGGCACTCATGGCGACCGCACCGTCGTGCGTTGTCTCGCTCACAGTTGACACTTTCGTCCTCAAGGTGCGCTCCCGGGGCCGGGCCCCGGGTCGCGCCTGATGCTCATCGACAAGAGCTTGTCAGATCACGGGAGGGCGACCCAGTCGGGTCAGGCGCCACACGGTACGCCACTTCATGGGACGGCGTGGACCGCACGGCGTCGACCAGCCCTCCCGGAAGCCGCCGAACCAGGCGCGCAGCGCGGGCGGCGAGGGCCGCCGCGCCAGCGTCAGCAGCAGCCACACCCCGACGTAGACCGGGACGAGGGGCGCGGGCAGATTGCGCCGCGCCAGCCACACCCGGTTGCGGGCGACCATCCGGTGGTAGACCGCGTGCCGGCTCGGGGCCGTCGTCGGGTGGTGGAGCACCATGTCCGCGCGGTAGTCGATCATCCAGCCCGCGTCGAGGGCCCGCCAGGCGAGGTCGGTCTCCTCGTGCGCGTAGAAGAAGTCGTCGGGCAGCCCGCCGACCTCGGCGAAGACCCGGGTACGGGCGGCGTTGGCGCCCCCGAGGAAGGTCGTCACCCGCGAGGACCGCAAGGGGTCCGAGGCGCGCAGCCGGGGTACGTGGCGGCGCTGGGTGACCCCGGTGTCGGGGTCGGCGATGCGGAAGCTGATGATGCCCAGCCGCGGGTCGTCGGTGAAGGCCCGCCGGCACAGCTCGGCGGTGTCCTGGCCGGGGAGCAGTCCGTCGTCGTCCAGGAAGAGCAGCACGTCGACGTCGCGCCCGGCGGGGCCGAACGCCTCGATGCCGACGTTGCGCCCGGCCGGGATGCCGACGTTCTCGGACAGCTCCACCGTCCGCACGGTGAGTCCGGGCACGGCGAGCGGGGGCAGCGGGGAGCCGTTGCCGACGACGACGACCTCGATCGGGTCGCCGTCCTGCTTGGCCACGGACTCCAGCAGCGCGCGCAGCTCGGCGGGGCGGTTGCCCATGGTGAGGACGACCGCCCCGACCTTCAGTGAGGGGGCACTCATTTGAGCCTGCTCGAAGCGAGGATGGACACGAGGTGCAGCACAGTCTGCAGGACGGCGACGGCCGCGAGCAGGACGACCGCGATCCGGGTGAACAACAGGTCGTGATGGAAGAAGTCCGCGATGCCGGCGACCAGGATCAGCAGCGACGCCTCGACGCCGCCGACGAGCCGGTGGAACTTCAGCGCGGCCGCGGCCTTGCGGGCCAGCGCCATGCCGGACGAGCGGGGCGTGGCCGCGGAGTCCTCCACGGCCGTCATGCCGCTGCGGGCGCGGGCCACGTCGACCAGGTCCGTCTCGGCCTTGATCAGGATCGCGCCGAGCGCAGCCACCGTGCCGAGGAACGCCCACTGCCACTGGGTGGCGGCGCCGTCCTTGTGGAAGACGTCCGCCGCGCGGATGCCGAAACCCACCAGAAGAGCGGCCTCGGAGAGGTAGTGACCCACCCGGTCGAGGTAGACGCCGGTCGTCGAGGTGACCTTGCGCCAGCGCGCGAGCTCGCCGTCGACGCAGTCCAGCAGCAGGTACAGCTGGATGAGCAGCATGCCCAGGACCGCGCCGGTGAGGCCCGGCACCAGCAGGGCCGCGCCCGCCGCCACCCCGGCGAGGATCATCAGGCCGGTGTACTGGTTCGGCGTGAGCCTGCTGTTCAGCAGCACCCGGGTGCAGCGCAGCGAGACCTCGCGCATGTACAGGCGCCCGGCCCAGTGCTCACCGCTGCGCCGGTCCTTGAGGCCGCCGGGGTGAACGACCGGACGGAGTTCAGCTAGTGACGGTTTTGGCATAGTCGGCGTAAGCGTCCCTGATCTGGTCGGTGGAGAGGTCGAGGTGCTCCAGGATCGTGTAGCGCCCGGGGCGGGTCTGCGGGGCGAACTCCACGGCCTTGACGAACTCCTCGGTGCTGAAGCCGATCTCCTGCGGCAGCACCGGCAGCCCGTGGCGGCGCAGCACCTCGACCATCAGCGCGGACTCCGCGCGGGCTCCGCGCAGGTACATCGCGAAGGCGGCGCCGAGGCCGCACTGCTCGCCGTGGCTGGCGGCCCGCTTGGGGTAGAGCAGGTCGAAGGCGTGGTTGATCTCGTGGCAGGCGCCCGAGGCGGGGCGGCTGTCGCCGGCCACCGACATCGAGATGCCGGTGAGGACCAGGCCCTCGGCCAGCACCTGGAGGAAGCCGTCGTCGCCGACGCCGCCGGGGTGGCGCAGCACGGCCTCGCCGGCCTGCCGGGCCATGGCGGCGGCCAGGCCGTCGATCGACTCGCCCGTCTCGCGGTGGGAGAGCTCCCAGTCCGCGACGGACGAGATGTTGGAGATCGCGTCGCCGATGCCGGACCGGACGAACCGGGCCGGGGCCTCGCGGATGACGTCGAGGTCGATGACGACGGCGATGGGGTTGGGCACCCCGTAGGAGCCGCGGCCCGCGTCGTTGTCGAGGGTGGCGACCGGCGAGCAGAGGCCGTCGTGCGACAGGTTGGTCGCGACGGCCACCAGCGGCAGGCCGACCCGCGCGGCGGCGTACTTCGCGCAGTCGATGATCTTGCCGCCGCCGAGGCCCACGACCGCGTCGTAGTGCCCCTTCTTCATGGCGTCGCCGAGCTTGATCGCGTCGTCCAGCGTGCCGCCGCCGACCTCGTACCAGGTGGCGCCGGGCAGCGCCGGGGCGAGCCGCTCGCGCAGCACCGCCCCGGAGCCGCCGCTGATGGCGATGGCCAGCTTGCCGGAGCTGGAGATCCGCTGGTCGGCGAGGACACCGGCCAGGTCGTCCAGCGCTCCGGCGCGGATGTCGACGACGACCGGCGAGGGGATGAGCCTCGTCAGTACTGGCACGCGATCTCCCTGCCCTTGGCGAGGTCGTCGTGGTTGTCGATCTCGACCCACTTGACGTCGCCGATGGGCGCCACGTCGATCTTGAAGCCGCAGTTGACGAGCTCCTGGTAGCCGTCCTCGTAGTAGAGGTCGGGGTCACGCTCGAAGGTGACCTTGAGGGCGTCCGCCAGGTCGGCGGCGGCCTCGCCCTCGATCAGGGTGACGCCGATGTACTCACCGGTGGCCTCGGCCGGGTCCATCAGCTTGGTGATGCGCTGGACGCCCTTGTCGGGGTCCACGACGACCTTCATCTCCTCGTCGGCGAGCTGCTTCACCGTGTCGAGGGCGAGGATGATCTTCTGGCCGTCGCCGCGGGCGGCGAGCAGGGTCTTCTCGACGGAGACCGGGTGCACGGTGTCGCCGTTGGCGAGGATCACATCGTGCTTGAGGGCGTCACGGCCGCACCACAGGGAGTAGGCGTTGTTCCACTCCTCGGCCTTGTCGTTGTCGATCAGGGTGAGCTTGAGGCCGTACTTGGCCTCAAGCGCCTCCTTGCGCGCGTACACGGCTTCCTTGCGGTAACCGACGATGATCGCGACCTCGGTCAGGCCGATCTCGGCGAAGTTGCCGAGGGTGAGGTCGAGGATAGTCGTGTCGCCGTCCACCGGCACCAGGGCCTTGGGCAGAGTGTCGGTGTAGGGACGCAGACGCCGTCCGGCGCCGGCGGCCAGCACGAGGCCGATCATGCGGGTTCTCCTGATTCGTCGTGTACTGCGGGCGCCCCGGAGGACACCCAGAAGCGGATGCTCTCGATGAGCACCGTGAGCGCGATGGCGGTCGCGAGGACCGTCAGCGCGATCGTGAAACCTTGGTCGTGCCACAGGGCGGCGGCGATCGAGACCGCCAGGATCCGTCCCTCGTGCCCGCCGATCGCCCGCACCAGCCAGTGCGGGGGCGCCCCGGTGCCACCGCGGATGCGGTACACCGTGTCGTAGTGATGGTAGGCGACCGCGGCCACCAGGCCGAAAGCCGCGGGCAGGGCGCCGGGGACGCCGGAGGTGGCGGCGAGGGCGAGGATCATGCCGTACTCGGCGGCCCGGAACACCGGCGGTACGAGCCAGTCGAGGGGGCCCTTGAGCGGGTGGGTGACGGCCACCCCGGCGAGGATCGCGTAGACGACGGCCTGCGGCACGGCCCGCCAGGTGCCCACCGTGTGCGCGACCAGCGGCCAGACGAAGAGCGCGGCGGTGCCGAGCAGCGCCCAGTAGGGGGCGCTGTAGGTGCCGGCGGCCATCGTCCGGCCGAGCGTGCGGCTCGCGAGCCGGGCGAGGGGCCCGGAGTCGGCGAGGTCGGCGAGCGCCTGGGCGGCGCGGTCGGTGCGGCGGGCCTTGCGGGTCAGGGAGCGCAGCACGCGGCCCGCGGTGGTGTAGCAGGCGGCCAGCGCGCAGCCGATGAGCAGGGCGTAGAAGACGACGCGGGGCGTGGTGAGGGCGGTGAGGACCGCGATCATCGCCCAGCGCTCGCCGATGGGCAGCACGATCATGCGGCGGGCCCAGACCGTCCAGCCGACGCTGTCGAGCCGGTCGGAGAGGGCGGCGGTGGGGCTGGTGTTGGCCGCGGCGTCGTGGTTGGCCTCGTTGAAGGAGAAGTCGACGACGTGGCGGCAGGTCTGGAGGACCATCGCGCCCAGCGCGAGCGCCCAGACGTCGTCGGTGCCGCCGCCGCGGGCCGCGCCGACGGCGAGGCCCGCGTAATAGGCGTACTCCTTCGCGCGGTCGAAGGTCGCGTCGAGCCAGGCGCCGAGCGTGGAGTACTGCAGGGAGTAGCGGGCGAGCTGGCCGTCCGTGCAGTCCAGGACGAAGGAGAAGAGGAGCAGCACACCCGCGGCGACGAAGCCGGGCCGGGTGCCGGTGGCCGCGCAGCCCGCCGCGATCAGCGCGGTGAGCAGCGAGGCGGTGGTGACCTGGTTGGGGGTCAAACCGCGGCGGGCGCACCAGCGCGCGAGGTAGCGGGAGTACGGGCTGATGAAGAAGGTGGTGAAGAAGCCGTCGCGGGACTTCACGGCGGAGCGCAGCCGTACGGCCTCGTCGTCGACGGCCCGGACGTCGGCCTCGGCCTTGGCCCGGATGTCGGCGTCGGCCGGCACGGTGGCGACCAGGACGCCGAGGTCGGGGCGGTGCAGGCCGACGCCCTCGGCCTCCAGCCGGTGGGCGAGGGCGTCGGGCAGGACGGCCCCGGAGCCGTCGTCCGGCGCGGCCGCTCCGGTGACCGCGCGCGTCAGGGCGGCGCGGGCCTCGGGCCGCGCTGTCAGCGCGCCCTCGACCGCGGCGGCGGGGAAGCGGGGGTCGGTGAGCGCCAGCCGCAGGGCGTGGACGTGGCCCACGAAGCGGGCGTCGACGAGCGCGACCCGCTCGTCGGCGGGTACGGCGGCGAGCTCGGTGGTGACGGCGGCGGCGTCAGCGGCCGCTCGTACGCCGAAGCCCAGGGACCGCAGGTCGTCCTCCAGGGAGGAGCCGACGGGCGGCGAACCGGTGACGATGGCGGTCGACAGACGAACTCACTCCTTGGAAGCGGATGCGGCCGCCTCGGTCCGCGGGGCGTCCGGGCAGCGGGCGTGGCACGCGCCGGCCTTACGGGGGCGGGCGGCGTGCGGGCACGTCGGCAGAGGCTATCGGATCAACGGAAGGCGCCGTTCACCGCACGTGTGCCGGGGCTTCCCGACACTGACTGGACGCTCGGGCCGCCTGTGGGGTTCCGGGAGGCGTGCGGAAAGGGGCACGGCGGGGGCGGACAGAGGTGAAGGGAACAGGACCCTTATCCCGGCTGGATTAGGGTGCCGACATGACATGGCTGATCACAGGTGGAGCCGGGTACATCGGGGCGCACGTGGCGCGGGCGATGGTGGACGCCGGGGAGCGCGTCGCCGTGCTGGACGACCTGTCCACGGGCGTGGCCGGACGGCTGCCCGCGGAGTGCGCGCTGGTGCGGGGCTCCGTGCTGGACCGTGAGCTCCTGGACCGCACGTTCGCCGAGCTGGATGTCACCGGAGTGGTGCACCTGGCGGCGAAGAAGCAGGTCGGGGAGTCGGTGGAGAAGCCGCTCCTGTACTACCGGGAGAACCTGCACGGCCTGACGGTCCTGCTGGAGGCGGTGGTCGCGGCGGGCGTCGGGAGCTTCGTCTTCTCCTCCTCCGCCGCCGTCTACGGCATGCCGGACGTCGACCTCGTCACGGAGGAGACGCCGTGCCTGCCGATGAACCCGTACGGCGAGACCAAGCTCGCCGGTGAGTGGCTGGTTCGCGCCACCGGGGCCGCGCACGGCCTGTCGACCGCGTGCCTGCGCTATTTCAACGTGGCGGGCGCGGCCGTGCCGGAGCTGGCGGACACCGGGGTCTACAACATCATCCCGATGATGTTCGACCGGCTCACGCGGGGCGAGAGCCCGCGCGTCTTCGGTGACGACTACGACACCCCCGACGGCACCTGTGTCCGTGACTACATCCACATCGAGGACCTGGCCACCGCCCACCTGGCGGCCGCCCGGCGGCTCGCGGAGCGGCCGGGCACGGGCGACCTCACGCTGAACGTGGGCACGGGCAGCGGTGTGTCCGTACGGGAGATGGCGGAGCTGATCGCCGAGGTGACCGGCCGCTCGGAGCCCGCGCCCGTCGTCGAGCCGCGCCGTCCGGGTGATCCGGCGCGTGTCGTCGCCTCGAACGAACTGATCGCGAAGGAGCTCGGCTGGAGCCCGGTGCACGGGGTGCGGAGCATGGTCACCTCGGCCTGGGAAGGCTGGTGCCACCACCATCCGCAGGCCCGCTCCTGACCGGTCGCCGCAGGTCGGACCCGTAGCCGCCGCCATAGGCATCGCCGCAGGTCAGAGCACATGACAACGGTGTTCAGTGCCGCGTTGCCCGATACCCCCCACCCGTAGTTCACTGGGTGCTCGGCCGGCGTCCGCCGGCCGTGCGGGCATCGTTTTCAGAAGGCGGCTTCCATGGGCGCAGGGCACGACCACGGCCATTCGCACGGGCCTCCGCCCGGGACGACCGGCACGGCGGCGGCGGCCTACCGGGGCCGGCTGCGGATCGCGCTTGGCATCACGCTGACGGTGCTCGTCGCGGAGATCGTCGGCAGCGCGCTGACCGGTTCGCTGGCACTGCTCGCGGACGCCGGGCACATGGCGACCGACGCGGTCGGGGTGAGCATGGCGCTGGTGGCGATCCACTTCGCCAACCGGCCGCCCGGCGGCCGCCGCACCTACGGCTACGCCCGTGCGGAGATCCTGGCCGCGCTGCTGAACTGTCTGCTGCTGCTGGGCGTGGGCGGCTTCATCCTCTTCGAGGCGATCAAGCGGCTGGCCAGCCCCACCGAGGTGCCCGGCGGCACGACGGTGGTCTTCGGCCTGGTCGGCGTGGTGGCCAACCTGATCTCGCTGGCCCTGCTGATGCGCGGCCAGAAGGAGAGCCTGAACGTGCGCGGGGCGTTCCTGGAGGTCCTCTCGGACGCCCTGGGCTCCCTGGCCGTGGTGATCTCCGCCCTGGTCATCATGACCACGGGCTGGAAGCAGGCGGACCCCGTGGCGTCCCTGCTGATCGGCCTGATGATCGTGCCGCGCACACTCAAGCTGCTGCGGGAGGCGCTGGACGTCCTGCTGGAGGCGGCTCCCAAGAACGTCGACATGGACGAGATCCGGTCACACATCATGGCGCTGCCCGGTGTGGCGGACCTGCACGATCTGCATGTGTGGACGATCACATCCGGGATGCCGGTGCTGTCGGCGCACGTGGTCGTCGACCACGCGGCGCTGGACTCGGCCGGACACGAGAAAATGCTCCACGACCTGCAGGGGTGTCTCGGCGAGCACTTCGACGTCGAGCACTGCACCTTCCAGCTGGAGCCCGGTGGCCACGCGGAGCACGAGGCGCGACTCTGTCATTGACGCCACAGCGGCGTACGGCAGACTTGAGGGTCGAAGACCGACTACGAGGATGGTCAATGCCGATCACACCTGCCAAGGGCCTGTCCGCCGACGACTCGACGGTTCCCACCTCCGACGGCGCAGCTGAGCCGATCATGCTGGAACTGGTCGACGAGTCCGGCAGAACCATCGGCACGGCCGAGAAGCTCTCGGCGCACCTCGCCCCCGGGCGGCTGCACCGCGCCTTCTCGGTCTTCCTCTTCGACGAGCAGGGCCGGCTGCTGCTCCAGCGCCGGGCGCTGGGGAAGTACCACTCCCCCGGCGTCTGGTCCAACACCTGCTGCGGCCACCCCTATCCGGACGAGCCGCCGTTCGTCGCGGCGGCCCGCCGCACGGGCGAGGAGCTGGGCGTCGCCCCCTCGCTGCTGCGCGAGGCCGGCACCGTGCGCTACAACCACCCCGACCCGGCGTCGGGCCTGGTCGAGCAGGAGTTCAATCACCTCTTCGTGGGCACCGTGAGCGCCGCGCTACGCCCGGACCCCGAGGAGGTCGAGGAGACGGCCTTCGTGACCCCGGCCGAGCTCGACGAGCTGCGGGAGAAGTTCACGTTCTCGGCGTGGTTCATGGACGTGCTGGACACCGCGCGCCCTGTGGTGCGCGAGATCACCGGGGACGCAGCGGGCTGGTAGCCGGCGTGCCGAGCGGCAGGGCGGCCCAGACCACCTTGCCGCCGCTCGCGGTGTGCTCGACGTCGCACAGGCCGCCGGCCTCGTCCGAGATCGTCTTGACCAGCAGCAGGCCCCGGCCGCCGATGCGGTCGTCGTCCGCCTCCAGGGGCTTGGGCCGGTACGGGTGGTCGTCCTCGACGGCCACCCGTACCCAGTGCGGGCCGATGGCGACCTCCACGGCGACCTCGGGCGAGAGCAGCGCGGCGTGCTGCACGGCGTTGGTGACCAGCTCGGAGACGATCAGCAGCAGGCCGTGCAGGAGGTCGTCGCGCAGCGGCACCCGCTGCCGGCCCAGCAGGTCGCGGACGGCGTGTCTGGCGCGGGGCACGGAGGAGTCCTGTGCGGGAGCGGTGAACCGCCAGGCGCCGTCGAACTCGATCGGCCTGCGCGGCCGCGGGGCCTGTCCCGGTTCGGGCGGAACGCTCCCGAGGATCTCCATGTCCGATACCAACCCCTCACCGTGGTCGACCGCACATCGAGTGTTGGGAACGTAAGGGTCCGCACCGGCATTCTGAACACAAGTCAGCGCCTATCGACGGGATTTGATCGCGTGCGTATGCCAGGGTCACCCACGCGACTGTTCCTGGCCGCCCTGGTCGCTGTTGGCTGAACGATCCGGAGCACCTTCTTCCGAGACCGCCTCCGAGACCATGCCGACGACCCGGCGGCCCCCGACCCCGAGGGCGATCAGGCCGAGCCCGTCGAAGAGCAGGGCGAGGGAGAAGAAGGTGCCGATCACATAGCGGCTGCTGTGCGGCCAGTCACCCAGCACCAGGATGCCCAGCAGCAGCCCGAAGGCACCCTGCACGAGCGTCCAGCCCATCTGCGGCCCGCGCACCACCAGGCTGCCCACCAGCCGGAAGACACCGCCGGTCAGGAAGAGCAGCGCGGCGAACATCGTCAGCCCCACGGCCGCGACCTCGGGCCGCCGGATCACCACCGCGCCCGCGGCGATGTTCAGCGCCGCGACCACCACGCCGAGCCAGAAGAAGCTGCTGTCCCGCGACTGGACGGCGTGCACCAGGCCGACGATCCCGCCGATCAGCAGCAGCCAGCCGAAGAGGATCATCGTGGTGAGGGTCGCGAAACCCACGTAGGCCAGCCCCACCAGACCGGCGAGCACCAGGATCCCGCCCAGCAGCGCCAGCACCCCGAAATTGCGGCTGAGCCTGTGGCCCGGTGACCGCGCCCGCCTCGTGCCCCTGGTCATGAGCGCCTCCTCGTAGCGCCCCCTTTTTTTGATCATAGGACGGATCATGGAATCGCGCCCCGGATAGCATCCGGACCATGGAGCCCGCACTGCATCTGGACATCGCCGACGGCACCGCGACGGTCCGCATCGCCAACCCCGCCAAGCGGAACGCCATGACGAACGGCATGTGGCGGGCCCTGCCCGGCCTGCTGGAGCGCTGCGCCGCCGACCCGGCGGTACGCGTCCTGGTGCTCACCGGCGAGGGCGGCACCTTCTGCGCGGGCGCCGACATCTCCTCGCTCACCGACGGCGGCGAGGGCTCCCGCGATCTGGCCGTCGCGGCCGAGGAGGCGCTGGCCGCCTTCCCCAAGCCGACGCTCGCGGCCGTCCGCGGCTACTGCGTGGGCGGTGGCGTCCAGCTCGCGGCCGCCTGCGACCTGCGCTTCGCGGCGGAGGGCGCGTCCTTCGGGGTGACCCCGGCACGGCTGGGGATCGTCTACGCGGCGTCGTCGACCCGGCGGCTGGCCGAGCTGGTGGGCCCGTCGACGGCCAAGTACCTGCTGTTCTCCGCCGAGTTGATCGACACGGAACGGGCGCTGCGCACCGGCCTCGTGGACGAGGTGTGGCCGGCGGAGGCGCTCGGCGAGCGGGTGACGGAGTTCGCGCGGGTGCTGGCGTCGCGGTCGCTGCTCACGCAGGTGGCGGCGAAGGAGTTCACCGCGGCGGAAGGGAGCGCGCGGTGGGAGCACTGGGCCCAGGAGGCCCGCGGCAGCGGTGAGGCGGCGGAAGGGGCGGCGGCGTTCCTGGAGCGGCGGGCCCCGCGGTTCGCCTGGCGGGTTCCGGGCACGGCCTGACGGGTCCGGGTACGGCCTGGCAGGTTCCCGGCACGGCCTGACGGGTCCGGGTTACGGCCTGACGGGTCCCGGCACGGCCTGACGGGTCCGGGTTACGGCCTGACGGGTCCCGGCACGGCCTGACGGGTCCCTGTACGGCCGTACAGGGCCCTGTACGGCCTGACGACAGGTCTCGGTACGGCCTGGCGGCCGGGGAGGGCCGGACCCCCGTCCCGGTCCTCCCCGGCCGCCATGTCCGTGGGAGCGGTCCTCCGCGGCGCCGACTGCGCCGTCAGACCCCCCGTTCCCGCCACTCCGCCACGAGGTCCGCGGGGGCCTTCTCCGGCGAGCCCGCGTCGTACGGCGGCTGCGGGTCGTACTCGATGAGGAGCTGTATCGCCTGGGCCGTGCGGTCGCCCGCGATCCGGCCGGCGAGCGTGAGGCCCATGTCGATGCCGGAGGAGACGCCCGCCGCGGTCACGTACTTGCCGTCGGTGACGACCCGTTCGCCGGTGGACTCGACGCCGTACGACGCCAGTTCGTCCAGGTGCAGCCAGTGCGAGGTGGCCCGGCGGCCCGTCAGCAGTCCGGCGGCGGCGAGGACCAGGGAGCCGGTGCACACGGACGTCGTCCAGGCCGTGGTCCGGTCGACGGCCCGCAGCCACTCCCGCACGGCCTCGGACCCCCGCGGCCCGCTCGTGTCGGGCGCGCCGGGCACCACGACGATGTCGGGGCGCGTGACCTCGGCGAGCGAGGCGTCGGCGACCATGGCGAGCCTGCCGTTGTCGTTGCGCAGCGCGCCGGGTTCCTCGGCGACGAAGACGGCCTCGGCGCCCGGGAGGTTGCCGAGCACCTCGAACGGGCCGACGGCGTCCAGGGCGGTGAAGCCGGGGTAGAGCAGGATGGCGATCTGCACGATCGTCCTTTCGTACGGTACGGGGCCGGTTCAGGCCGGGGTCAGCGGGCGGAAGCGGCGCCGGTATTCGGCCGGCGACGCCCCCAGGGACCGGACGAAGGCGCGGCGCATCGCCTCGGGCGTGCCGTAGCCGCACGCCCGCGCGACGGTCTCGACGCCGTCGGCGGTGTCCTCCAGAAGTCTGCGCGCGGCCTCCAGCCGGACCCGGTCGACGTAGCGGCCGGGTGTCATCCCGACCTCGCCGCGGAAGGCGCGGGCGAAGTGACGGGGCGACAGGCCGGCGCGGGCGGCGAGCGCGTCGACGGAGAGGTCGGCCTCCGGGTTCTCCACGACCCAGTGCTGGATGTCGCGCAGCGGTGCCCGCCGGGCGGTCTGCACGGCGAGTTGGGCGCTGAACTGCGTCTGGTTGCCCGGGCGGCGCAGGAAGACGATGAGCCCGCGGGCGACGGCGAGCGCCGGCTCCCGGCCCAGGTCCTCCTCCACCAGGGCGAGCGCGAGGTCGATGCCCGCGGTGACGCCGGCGGCGGTGGCGACCTTCCCGTCGCGGATGTAGATGGGGTCGGGCTCCACGCGGATCGCGGGGTACCGCTCGGCGAGGGTCGCGCAGTAGGCCCAATGGGTCGTCACGCGCCGCCCGTCGAGCAGCCCGGCCGCGGCGAGCAGGAACGCGCCCGTGCACACCGACACGATCCGTTCGGCGCGCGGGGCCGTCTCGCGCAGCCAGTCGACGAGCCGGGGATCGGGGGCGCGGGTGCCGTCCCCGCCGGGGACGACCAGGGTGTGCGGGACCTCCGCCTCGTGGAGTGCCATGTCGGGCATCAGCCGCAGGCCGCTGCTGCTGCGGACCGGCTCGCCGTCGACGGTGGCGGTACGGAGCTCGTAGAGATCCCGGTCGCCGGTCACGAGGCCCACGCAGTCGAACACTTCGAGGGGGCCTGTGACATCGAGGCTCTGCACCTCCTCGAAGAGAGGGAAGAGCACGGTGCGGCGAGGGGTCATGCACCCATGCTCGCCGGGGCCCGGCGCGTCCGCAATGACGAAGATCCCACCTTTCCCGCCATCGGCTCGGCTCCTCCCCCGGGCCTTCCCGCCGTACCGACCAGTCGGTAACGTGCAGCCATGACCACTTCCCAGCGTCTGCCCGAGGGCGCCGCGCGCCGCTGTCACAACGTCGTGAACCCCCTGCATTCCCTCGTCTACTTCTCCCCGGACACCCACCGGGAGTTCACGGCACTGGGCGTCGAGGACCGCCCGGCCGTCAACATGGCAGCGCGCGCCGCCGCGTTCGGGCGGGTGGGCGCCGGTGTGGTGGCCGCCTCGTTCTACAACTACAAGTACGAGCTGGTGGCCCGGCACGTCCCGGCCGTCTGGGACACCGTCTCGCCCGAGGACGCGGTCGCCGCCCGGCTGCGCGCCGCCGACGCGACCCTGCGCCGCCTCCTCGGCGACGACACCGTCGCCTCCCCGGAGATGGCCGAGGCCGCCCGCCTCGCGCTGCGCGCGACCGAGGGCTGCACGCGGGGCGGCCGCCCGCTCTACGCCGCCCACGCGGACCTGCCGGTGCCGGACGCGCCGCACCTCGTCCTCTGGTACGCCGCGACGCTGCTGCGCGAGCACCGCGGCGACGGGCACGTGATGTCACTCGTCCAGGCCGGGCTCGACCCGGTGGAGGCCCTCGTCAGCCATGGCGCGACCGGCCGCGGCATGACCCGCAAGTGGCTGCTGGCCACGCGCGGCTGGAGCGAGGAGGAGCTGGACGCGGGCCGCGACCGGCTGCGGAAGCGCGGACTGCTCGACTCCGAGGGTGAGTTGACGGAGGCCGGCAGCACACTGCGCGAGGAGCTGGAGAACGCCACGGACCGCCTGGACGCGGCCCCGTACGAGCACCTGGGCGCGGCGGGCGCCGAGCGCCTCACCGAGCTGGCCACCGCCTTCACCACGACGGCGTTCAACGCGGGCGGCTTCCCCACGGACCTGCTCGGCAAGGGCTGAGCACCGGGGGCCGCGAGGCTCGCGCGGGCGTTGTCGGTGGCACCTGCCACAATGCAGATCGCAGCTCGAAGAGAAAGCGGAGCGTGATCGTGACGGCAGTGGGTGCGTCGACCGAGGACAGGATCGCAGGCAGGATCGCCGAGGAGCTCGGCGTCCGGGAGCGGCAGGTGAAGGCCGCCGTCGACTTGCTCGACGGCGGCTCGACCGTGCCCTTCATCGCCCGCTACCGCAAGGAAGCGACCGAGATGCTCGACGACGTGCAGCTGCGCGCCCTCGACGAGCGGCTGCGCTATCTGCGGGAGCTGGAGGACCGCCGCACGGCGGTCCTGGACTCCGTGCGCGCGCAGGGCAAGCTGGACGCGGCACTGGAGGCGCGGATCCTCACCGCCGACTCCAAGGCCCGGCTGGAGGACATCTATCTGCCCTTCAAGCCCAAGCGGCGCACCAAGGCGCAGATCGCCCGGGAGGCCGGTCTTGAGCCGCTGGCGGACGGGCTGCTGGGCGACCCGGGCGTCGAGCCGCTCGCCGCGGCGGCCGCCTTCGTCTCCGCCGAGCGCGGTGTCGGCGACGCCGCGGCCGCGCTGGAGGGCGCCCGCGCCATCCTGACCGAGCGCTTCAGCGAGGACGCCGACCTGATCGGCGAGCTGCGCGAGCGCATGTGGACGCGCGGGCGCGTCGCGGCGAAGGTGCGGGCGGGCAAGGAGGAGGCGGGCGCGAAGTTCGCCGACTACTTCGCCTTCGCCGAGCCCTTCACCGCGCTGCCCTCGCACCGGGTGCTCGCCATGCTGCGGGGCGAGAAGGAGGAGGTCCTCGACCTCGCCCTGGAGCCGGAGGAGCCGTCGGCCCCCGAGGGCCCCACCGCGTACGAGCAGGCCATCGCCCAGCGGTTCGGCATCGTCCAGCGCGGCCGCCCGGCCGACAAGTGGCTGGGCGACACCGTGCGCTGGGCCTGGCGCACCCGCGTCCTCGTCCACCTCGGCATCGACCTGCGCCTGCGGCTGCGCCAGGCCGCCGAGGACGAGGCGGTCCGGGTCTTCGCCGCGAACCTCCGCGACCTGCTGCTGGCCGCCCCCGCGGGCACGCGCGCCACGATGGGCCTCGACCCCGGCTTCCGCACGGGCGTGAAGGTCGCCGTCGTGGACGCGACCGGCAAGGTCGCCGCGACCGAGACGATCTATCCGCACGTCCCGCAGCAGAAGTGGGACGCCTCGCTCGCGACGCTCGCCCGGCTCGCTCGCGAGCACGGCGTGGAGCTGATCGCGATCGGCAACGGCACGGCGTCGCGCGAGACCGACAAGCTCGCGGCCGACCTGACAGCGCGCCACCCGGAGCTGGGGCTCACCAAGGTGATGGTCTCGGAGGCGGGCGCCTCGGTGTATTCCGCGTCCGCGTTCGCCTCGCAGGAGCTGCCGGAGCTGGACGTGTCGCTGCGCGGCGCGGTCTCCATCGCCCGCCGGCTCCAGGACCCGCTCGCCGAGCTGGTGAAGATCGACCCCAAGTCCATCGGCGTCGGGCAGTACCAGCACGACCTGTCCGAGGTGAAGCTCTCCCGCTCGCTCGACGCGGTCGTGGAGGACTGTGTGAACGGCGTCGGCGTCGACGTGAACACCGCGTCCGCGCCGCTGCTCTCCCGGGTCTCCGGCATCAGCTCGGGCCTCGCGGAGAACATCGTGGCCCACCGCGACACCAACGGCCCCTTCCGGTCCCGCAAGGGCCTCAAGGACGTGGCCCGGCTCGGCCCGAAGGCGTACGAGCAGTGCGCGGGCTTCCTGCGGATCCGGGGCGGCGACGACCCGCTCGACGCGTCCAGCGTGCACCCCGAGGCCTATCCCGTGGTGCGGGCGATGGTGAAGTCCACGGGCGGCGCGGTCGCCGCGCTCATCGGCAACACCAGCGTGCTGCGCTCGCTGCGCCCGGAGAGCTTCGTCGACGACTCCTTCGGCCTGCCGACGGTCACCGACATCCTGCGCGAGCTGGAGAAGCCGGGTCGCGACCCGCGCCCGGCGTTCCGGACGGCCACGTTCAAGGACGGCGTCGAGAAGCTCGGCGACCTCGTGCCGGGCATGATCCTCGAAGGTGTCGTCACCAACGTGGCGGCCTTCGGCGCCTTCGTGGACATCGGTGTGCACCAGGACGGCCTCGTGCACGTCTCCGCGATGTCGAAGAACTTCGTGAAGGACCCGCGGGACGTCGTGAAGCCCGGTGACATCGTGCGGGTGAAGGTCATGGAGGTCGACATCCCGCGCAAGCGGGTGTCGCTGACGCTGCGCCTGGAGGACGGGACGGCTCCCGCCGAGGGGGCGGCGCCGCGGAAGGGGGCGCGCGGTGGCTCCCGCCAGGGCGGTACGCCGAGGCCGCGGCGCGGTGAGGGCGCGCCGCGGGGGCCCCGGGAGGCGGCTCCGGGCAATGACGCGATGGCGGACGCGCTGCGGCGGGCGGGGCTCCTGGACCCGAAGCGACGCTGACACCGGTCCCGCGCCGCGGGATTCTTCCCCAGCCCCGCCCCTTCCCGGCTGCGTCTGATGTGCGGCTCCGCCGCGTGGGGGCTCCGCCCCGGGCCCGCTTGCGCCTGCGGCGGGCTTGTTCCCCTACCCCGCCCCTTCCCGAAACCGGGGCTCCGCCCCAGACCCCGTAGCCAGCACATCCAGCCCGTCCGGCGTTTGAGGACGCGCCCGAAGGGCGCTGGGGGTCTGGGGGTCTCCCCCAGTTCGGGAAGGGGCGGGGCTGGGGAAAGAAAACGAACCATCGAGCCAGGAGATCCACCCCTTGTCCCACATAACCACCGGCCTCGACCTCGCCGCAGACTGCGGCAACTGCTTCGCCCTCTGCTGCACCGTCCCCGCCTTCTCCGCCTCGTCGGACTTCGCGATCGACAAGCCCGCCCGGACGCCCTGTCCCAACCTGCGGGCGGACTTCCGCTGCGGTATCCACACCGAGCTGCGCCCGCGCGGCTTCCGGGGCTGCACGGTCTACGACTGTTTCGGCGCCGGGCAGAAGGTCTCGCAGGTGACGTTCGGCGGGGTGGACTGGCGGCGGGCGCCGGACGGCGGGCAGCGGATGTTCGACGTGTTCCCCGTCATGCGGGACCTGCACGAGCTGCTGTATTACCTGACCGAGGCGCGGGCGCTGCCCGCCGCCCGGCCGGTGCGCGGTGAGCTCACCCGCGCGCTGGAGGAGACCGAGCGGCTCACCGCCCTGGACGCCGAGGCCCTCGCGGCCGTGGACGTCATGGCGGTCCGGCAGGAGGTCAACCCTCTGCTGCTGCGTGCGAGCGAGCTCGCGCGCGCCGGGTTCTGCGGGAAGAACGGGAAGAAGAAGGACCGCCGCGGAGCCGACCTCGTCGGGGCGAAGCTCAAGGGCGCGGACCTGCGCGGCGCCAGTCTGCGGGGCGCCTGTCTCATAGGCGCCGACCTGCGCGGCGCCGACCTGCGGCTGGCCGACCTCATCGGGGCCGACCTGCGCGGGGCGGACCTCAGGGGTGCCGACCTCACCGGCAGCCTCTTCCTCGTCCAGTCGCAGCTCGACGCCGCGAAGGGCGACGCCGCCACCGTGCTGCCGCCGTCGCTGAACCGCCCGGCGCACTGGTAGGCGCGCCGGGCGGTCCGGTCCGGCGTCACGCCCCGGCGGTCCGGGCCGGGAATTCCGGCAGCGTCCTGTCGAAGAGCCAGGGGCGGAGCAGCCCGGTCAGCGGCCGGCCCGCCGTCCGCTCCGCGTGGGCGACGAACGCGTCGGTGTCCGCGCTGCCGCCGCGGTGCGCGGCGTGCCAGGTGCGCAGCACCGTGAAGAACCGCTCGTCGCCGAGGGCCAGCCGGAGCGCGTGCAGAGTGCAGGCTCCCCGGACGTAGACCCGGTCGTCGAAGATGCGGCTGCGCCCGGGGTCGCCGATGCGGAGGTTCTGCCGGTGGCCGGACAGCTCCCGCCGGGCCTGCACGGCGAGGGTGTGGGCGTCGTCCTCGTCGATGTGCTCGGACCACAGCCACTCCGCGTAGGTGGCGAACCCCTCGTTGAGCCAGATGTGCCGCCAGTCGGTGAGGCTGACGCTGTTCCCGTACCACTGGTGCGCGATCTCGTGGGCCACGAGCGTCTCCCAGCCGCGCTTGCCGTCCATGTGGTTGCTGCCGAAGACGGAGAGCGTCTGGTTCTCCACGGGTGCCGCGAGCTCGGCGTCGACGACGACCGCGCCGTACGTCTCGAAGGGGTACGGGCCGAACATGTCCGTGAAGGCGCGCAGCATCTGCGGCTGGCGGGCCAGGTCGTGCCGGGCCCGGTCGGCGAGGTGGGCGGGGTAGGCGTTGCGCAGCGGTACGGGTGAGCCGCTGCTCTCGGTGTCGTACGTGTCGTGCGCGAACCGGCCGGTGTAGACGGCCGCGAGGTAGGACGCCATCGGCCCGGGGTGGTGGTAGGTCCAGCTCACCGACCCGTCGTCGAGGTCCCGGCGCTCGCGCAGGGTGCCGTTGGCGAGCGCGTGGTGGCCCGCGGGCACCCGCACGGTGACGGTGTAGGCGGCCTTGTCGTCCGGCCGGTCGTTGCACGGGAACCACGAGGGCGCGCCGAGCGGCTGGGAGGCGACGAGGGTGCCGTCGTGACCGTCGCCGGTACGGTCCCAGCCGATCGCACCGAACGGGGTGCGTACAGGCGCCGGGCTGCCGCTGTAGCGGACGTCCGCGGTGAACGGCTGGCCCGGGGCGAGCGGCCGGGCGGCGGTGAGCACGGCCTTGCCGTCCCGCCGCTGCACGGTCGCCGGTTCGCCGTCGATCTCCGCGGCGTGCACCGTCAGCCGTGCCAGGTCGAGTTCGACCCGGCGGGTGTTCTCGTTGGCGACGGCCTTGATCGTGGCGTGGCCGTCCAGCCACGCGGACCCGGGGTCGTAGGCGAGCCGCAGGTCGTAGGCGAGGGTGCGGTGGCCGTACGAGCCGTGGCGCGGGAAGTAGCGCGCCGCCGGGCCGCCCTCGCGGGCGGCCCGGTCCGCGGTGCTGGCCGCGGTCGCGGCCAGCGGGAGAGCCGCCGCCGCGGCCGTGAGAACGGCGCGGCGGCTGCACGGGAAGCGGTCCCGGAGGGTCATGATGCGTCGTCGCCCCTCACGCCACGCTCTCCCCTGCGATCGGATTGCCCGCCCAGCGGGTCCCGGCGGGCACCGACTCGCCGCGCATGACCAGCGAGGACGGCGCGATGGCCGCGTGCTCGCCGATGCTGGTGCCGGGCAGGACAATGCCGTGCGGGCCGAGCGAGGCGCCGTCGGCGAGGTGCACGGTGTCCATCCGCATGATCCGGTCGTGGAAGAGGTGGGTCTGCAGGACACAGCCGCGGTTGACGCTGACGCCGTCACCGAGGGAGATCAGGTCGGTCTCGGGCAGCCAGTGCGTGTCGCACCACACGCCGCGGCCGATCCGGGCGCCCAGGCTGCGCAGCCACCAGTTGAGGACCGGGGTGCCGGTGAAGGGGCCCGCCATCCACGGCACGGCGAGGGATTCGACGAAGGTGTCGTAGAGCTCGTTGCGCCAGACGAAGGAGCTCCACAGCGGGTGCTCGCCCACCTTGAAGCGGCCCATGAGCAGCCACTTCGCGGCGGTCGCGGTCAGTCCGGCGGCGGCCGCGGCGGCCAGCAGCAGGGGGGCGCCGACGGCCGCTGCGAGGCCGGGGCCTCCGGTGTCGAGGGCGTCCTGCTCGCCGAGCAGGACCAGTTCGGCGAACGCGAAGCCGATGATCAGCGGCAGGACGCGGCACATCTCGACGGCCGCGCGGGCGAGGACGAGACGGCGCGGCGGCGCGAAGGTGCGGCCCGCCTCGGCGACGGTCGCGACGCGGGGCAGCGGCATCGCGGGGCGGCCCAGCCAGGAGGAGCCCGGCTCGCTGTGTTCGGGGGTGTCGGAGAGGACACCGATCAGACCGTTGTCGGGCACGCTCCGGCCGGGGCCCACGATGCCGGAGTTGCCGACGAAGGCGCGCCGCCCGACGTGCGCGGTGCCCAGCCGCATCCGGCCGCCGTGCAGTTCGTACGGGGCGACCAGGGTGTCGTCGGCGAGGAACGCGCCGTCGTCGACCGTGAGCAGCGACGGGAGCGGGAGCACCGTGGAGATCTCGGCGCTCTTGCCGACGCGGGCGCCGAGCAGGCGCATCCAGACGGGGGTGGCCAGGCCCGCGTAGAGCGGGAAGAGGCTGGAGCGCGTGGAGTCGAGCAGCCGGGTGACGAGCCAGGCCCGCCAGGCGACCCCGCCGGTGGCGGGGTGGTCGCCGGGGGTGATCCCGCGCCCGAGGAGCCGGACGACACCGGCGACGAGCAGCGCCCAGCACAGGGTGGTGGCGACGGTGAGCACGGGCGCGGCGGCGAGCAGCAGCAGCGTCACGGACAGCAGCGTGGAGCAGCCCTTGACCAGGTAGTACGTGCCGACCAGCGAGGGGAGCGCCGAGACGAGCGGCAGCAGGGGCACGACCGCGAGGGACAGCGCGTAGGCGAGTCGCCAGCGCGGTGTCATCCGCGGTGCGGCGGGCGGGGTGCGGCGGGCGCGCCGGGCGCGGCCGCCGGGGCGGAGGGAGTCCTTGCCGCGGCCCGCGTACGGCTCGGGGCGGCCGGTCGGCTGCGGGCGGACGGTGCCGCCGCGCGAGCCACGGCGGTTCCTCAGGGAGGAGCGGGTGGCGGTGCGGTCGCCCGCGTCCACCGTGTGGCCGAGGCCGTCGAAGGCCTCGTCCACGGCGAGCGCGGCGGCGGCGAGGGCGCTGTCCGTGCGGGAGGCCGGGACGGCGGCGCCGTGTGCGGCACCTCGCCCGAGGCCGTCGTTCCGTTCGGCGGACGTCGCGCTCGCGGGGCGGGGCACCGCGGTGCGGGGAGCGGCCGCGCGGGGGCGGGGGCGCGCCGGCGACCCTTCCCAGGTCTCGCCCGCGGGGATGTGGCCGTCGAGGCAGGCGCCGGAGGTGAGTTCGGCGTTCGCGCCGAGGGAGGATCCGGGCATCATCATGCTGCGGTGGGCCACCCGGGCGCCCGCGCCGATCTTCACGGCGCCGACGTGCAGGAGTCCGCCGTCGAGCCACCAGCCGGAGATGTCGGCCTCGGGTTCGACGCCGCAGCCGTCGCCGAATTCGGCGAGGCCGGTCACGGGCGGCATCGCGTGCAGGGCCACGCCGCGGCCGGCCTGGCAGCCGAGGGCACGGGCGTAGAGGGCGGCCCAGGGCGTGCCCAGGAGGGTCGGGACGCCGAAGGAGGCCACCGTGCGCTCGGCGGCCCACAGCCGCAGGTGGACGCGGCCGCCGCGCGGGTAGGCGCCCGGCTTGATGCCGCGGGTCAGGGTGCGGGCGGCGCAGGCGCCGATCGCGAAGCGGGCGGGTGCGCTGAAGAGCACCACCCAGCCGATCAGCACCAGCCACCAGGAGGTGTGGGGCGCCCATGCCTGGGGGGCCAGCAGTCCGAGGACGTTGTCGGCGGCGGCGAGGCCGACCAGCCCGCGGAGTCCGGCGACGCCGAAGAGCGCGCACTGCACGAGGACCTGGGCCACGCCGGTGCGCCGCCGCAGGGGCCGCACGGGGCGGACCTCGGGCGCGGGGCCGTTGGCCCGCGCGGGGGCGAGGGAGTCGATGTGGCCGGCCATGTCGCGCAGGACGGTGTGCCGGTAGAGGCCCGCGACGGAGACGCCGGGGTGGTGCTCGCGCAGCGCGGAGGCCATGCGGGCGGCGGTGAGGCTGGTGCCGCCCAGGGCGACGAAGTCGGAGTCGGCGGTGGGCCGGGTGCCGAGGAGCTGCTCCCAGAGGTGGGCCAACCGGGCGGCGGTGCCGTGCAGTTCCTCGCCGTCTTCGGCGGACTGCGGCAGCGGCCACGGCAGGGCGTCGCGGTCGACCTTGCCGGAGGTGCGGGTGGGCAGCTCGCCGACCTCGGCGAGTACGGGGACCAGCGCGGCGGGCAGCCGCTCGGCCAGCAGCTCTCTCGCCTTGTGGCGGTCGTAGCCGCTGTCGGGCAGGACGTAGCCCACGAGGATCTTGCCGCCCGCCGGGGTGGTGCGCACGGCCGCGGCGGCGCCGTGCACGCCGGGGAGGGAGCTCAACGCGGCGTCGATCTCGCCCAGTTCGAGGCGGCGTCCGCCGATCTTGATCTGGTCGTCGGCGCGGCCCGCGAAGACCAGGCCCTCGGGCTCGGCGCGGACGAGGTCGCCGGTGCGGTAGGCGCGGTCGGTCTCCAGGGCGTCCGAACGCCGGTAGCGGTCGGCGTCCTTGACCGGGTCGAGGTAGCGGGCGTTGCCCGCGCCCGCGATGACGAGCTCGCCCTCGGCGCCGAACGGCACGAGCTCGCCGCTCCCGTCCACGACGGCCAGTTCCCAGCCGTTCAGCGGCAGGCCGATACGGACGGGCTCGCCGGGCTGCATCCGGGCGGCGCAGGCGACGACGGTGGTCTCGGTGGGGCCGTAGGTGTTCCACATCTCGCGGCCGGCCACGGCGAAGCGGTCGACGAGCGCGGCGGGGCACGCCTCGCCGCCGACGATCAGCAGGCGTACGCGGTCCAGGCACTCCGGGGGCCACAGCGCCGCGAGGGTGGGCACGGTGGACACGACGGTGATGCCGCGTTCGACCAGCCAGGGGCCGAGCTCGTGGCCGGCCCGGACCAGAGCGCGGGGCGCGGGCACCAGGCAGGCGCCGTAGCGCCACGCCAGCCACATCTCCTCGCAGGAGGCGTCGAAGGCCACGGAGAGCCCGGCCAGCACCCGGTCGCCGGGGCCCAGCGGGCTGCCCTGGAGGAACAGCGCGGCCTCGGCGTCGACGAACGCGGCGGCGCTGCGGTGGGTGACGGCGACGCCCTTGGGGGCACCGGTGGAGCCGGAGGTGAAGATGATCCAGGCGTCGTCCTCGGGGAGCGGCTCCGGCCGCTGCGTCCGCAGGGGATCGACGGGCCCGGCCGCGTGGAGGCCGTCGGCGCCGAGGACGGCGCAGACGCCGGCCTCGCCGAAGACGGTGGCGGCACGCTCGTCGGGGTCGTCCGCGTCGACCGGCACATAGGCGGCACCGCAGGCCAGCACGGCGAGGATGGACAGGTACAGCTCCGCGGTGCCCGACGGGACGCGGATGCCGACGCGGTCGCCCGGCCCGATACCGACGCGGCGCAGCCGGTCGGCGCGGACGGTGATCTCGTCCCGCAGCGCCCGGTAGGTGAGGGCCTCGGTGCCGGTGTCGAGGGCGAGGGCCTCGGGATGTGCGGCGATCGTGGTGTCGAGTACGTCGAGCAGGGTACGCGGGTGCGGTGCCGGGGCACTGCGGTAGCGGGCCTGCCCCACAGGGGGGTCCTGTGTGCCGGGTTGTGGGCCGGAAAGGGACGGGGACATCGGTACGCCTCTATTCGCCTTAATTCGACGGCGGGTGGAACGGACGCCCTCGGGACGTCCGCCACCACAGACGCCGACCCCCGGCGCAGGGTTCGCATGGCGAAGCCAGAATTCCGCAAATCGAACACCTGCTGGAGCATCCCCATCAGGAGTTCAAATCCGCCACCGTGCGGGGCCGAGGGGCGACCGTTCCCGGCGCGTCGCCCTGCCCGCCATGGCGAGCGCTTGGCCAAATATTGGCCTGAGCCTGGTTTTGTTTTCGGGCACAGCTTCACCCGGATGAGCCGTTACGGATTCCCACTCTGTCAGTCCGCTGTCCGACCCTGTCGATTCTCTGTGCGTCTGACCTGTCAGTTCTCTGTGAGACGGCCGTCCGCGACCTCGATGCGGCGGGTGGTGTGCACGGCGTCGAGCATCCGGCGGTCGTGGGTGACGAGCAGCAGCGTGCCCTCGTACGACGCGAGCGCGGACTCCAGCTGCTCGATGGCCGGAAGGTCGAGGTGGTTGGTGGGCTCGTCCAGGACGAGCAGGTTGACGCCGCGGGCCTGGAGCAGCGCGAGGGCGGCGCGGGTGCGCTCGCCCGGGGAGAGGGTGGCGGCCGGGCGCAGCACGTGGGCGGCCTTCAGCCCGAACTTCGCGAGCAGCGTGCGGACGTCGGCGGGCTCCAGCTCGGGCACGGCCGCCCCGAAGGCCGCCAGCAGCGCCTCGGTCCCGAAGAAGAGGGCGCGCGCCTGGTCGACCTCGCCGACGACGACGCCGGGGCCGAGCGCGGCGGCGCCCGCGTCGAGCGGGAGCCTGCCCAGCAGCGCGGCCAGGAGCGTGGACTTGCCGGAGCCGTTGGCGCCCGTGATCGCGACCCGGTCGGCCCAGTCGATCTGGAGGTCGGCGGGGCCGAAGGTGAAGGAACCGCGGCGGACCTCGGCACCGCGCAGGGTGGCCACGACCGCGCCGGAGCGGGGCGCCGCGGCGATCTCCATGCGCAGCTCCCACTCCTTGCGGGGCTCCTCGACCACGTCGAGGCGCTCGATGAGCCGCTCGGTCTGCCGGGCCTTGGCGGCCTGCTTCTCGGTGGACTCGGCGCGGAGCTTGCGGCCGATCTTGTCGTTGTCGGTGGCCTTGCGGCGGGCGTTCCTGACGCCCTTCTCCATCCAGTTCCGCTGGGTGCGGGCACGGGCCTCCAGGCCGGCGCGGGTGTCGGCGTACTCGTCGTACGCCTCGCGGGCGTGCCGGCGGGCGGTCTCGCGCTCCTCCAGATAGGCGGCGTAGCCACCGCCGTAGAGGGAGATCCGCTGCTGGGCGAGGTCGAGTTCGAGGACCTTGTCGACGGTGCGGGCGAGGAACTCGCGGTCGTGGCTGACGAGGACGGTGCCCGCGCGCAGCCCGGTGACGAAGGACTCCAGGCGGGCCAGGCCGTCCAGGTCGAGGTCGTTGGTGGGCTCGTCGAGGAGGAAGACGTCGTAGCGGCTGAGCAGCAGCGAGGCGAGGCCGGCGCGGGCGGCCTGGCCGCCGGAGAGGGCGGTCATGGGCCGGTCCAGGCCGACGGTGAGGCCGAGGGATCCGGTGACCTCCTCGGCGCGCTCCTCCAGGTCGGCGCCGCCGAGGTCGAGCCAGCGGTCGAGGCTGAGGGCGTAGGCGTCGTCGGCGCCGGGAGCGCCGTCCACCAGTGCCTGGGTCGCGGCGTCGAGGGCGGTCTGGGCCGCGGTCACGCCGGTGCGGCGGGCGAGGAAGGCCCGCACGGTCTCCCCCGGGCGGCGCTCGGGCTCCTGGGGCAGGTGGCCGACGGTCGCGGTGGGCGGGCTGAGCCGGACGGCGCCCTCCTCGGGGGCGGCCAGGCCCGCGAGCATCCTCAGCAGCGTCGACTTGCCGGCGCCGTTGGCACCGACCAGGCCGATGACGTCGCCGGGCGCGACGACGAGGTCGAGTCCGGTGAAGAGGGTGCGGTCGCCATGTCCGGCGGCGAGGTCCTTGGCGACGAGGGTGGCGCTCATGATGCGCCGACTCTAACCGCTGGAGGGCCCGGTGCCATAACAGTTTTTTCTGTGGGCCACCTGTGGCACCCGCGCGATCCCGCCACCGGGGCGGGACCGCGCGGCCGGGTCAGGCGGCGGGGATGTGGGACGGCGCCACCGGGCGGACGCCCCGCGGCGGGGTGCCCTGGTGCGGCGCGGGGCTGTGGCCGCCCGCCGTCGCGCGGGCGAAGGCGGCCCACCCTCCGACGAGCGGCAGCCGGGCGGAGGTGCGGCCGAGGTCCACCGTCAGCCGCGGGCTGGTGGCGGCGGGCTCGATGAGCCCGGCGTCGGTGCCCGCGACGATCAGGGCGAGGCGGTGCCCGGCCGGCACGACGTGGTCGGTGGCGGCGAGGTCGAGGGTGAGGGAGTACGGCTTGCCGGGGGTCAGCGGCCGGGCCTTGCCTCCGGCGTAATGGCCGAGGTCGGCCCAGCCGCGGCTGAAGACGGTGTAGCCGACCTGCTCGGTGTCCGCCGCGGTGTCCTTGAAGCAGCCGGTGTCGCCGGGGGTTCCGCTCCCCCAGCAGCTGCTGCCGGGCAGGGTGCGGATGCCCTCGCCGTCGCCCGCGTAGTTGCGGATGGCCGCCGGGCCGAGGTCCACCAGGACGGCGGAGAGGTGCGCGGAGCCGGTGGACGGGGTGACGGTGAGGCGGACCGTGGAGGAGCCGGAGAGCCGCAGGTCGTGGGTGAGCGGACCGGTGGTGAACCCGGCCTTGCCCGGGGTCGCCTCGTCGATGTGGGCCGACCAGTCGCCCTCGTTGAGCTTCGGGTCGTCGGTGAAGGCCGCGGTGGTGCCGGACGGGGCGGGCTCCAGGCCCAGGGTGCCGACGCCGGCGACGGGACCGGCGGCCGGGCGGAGCGTGGTGGCCCGGGTGCCGGCCGGCGGCCAGACGCGGTCGGTGGACCACTGGTCGGGGGCACGCTCGATGTCGGCCATGGGCTCGCGCTCGATGCCGTTGTCGTAGCCGAGGAGGTAGTGGTCGAACCAGCGGTGCAGCGTGGGCACCCAGGCGTCGCGGCGGAAGTCGAAGGGGTCGACGTGCCCGGCCGTCGACAGCCAGATCTTGCGCTCCACACCGTGCTGCGCGAGCGCGTCCCACCACTGGCCGAGGTGCTTGGTGCGGACGTTGAGGTCCTGCGCGCCGTGGACGGCGAAGACACTGGCGCGCACCTTGCCGGCGTCCTTGACGTAGTCGCGCGCCTCCCACAGGGAGGTCCAGTCGCCGTTGCGCGGCGCGCCTTCGACCAGTCGGCGCTGCACGTCCTGGCAGTGGCCGCGCGCCTCCGGGCTCTCGATGCCGTCCGAGAGCCCGTCGGGGCCGCCGTCGTAGAGGGCGGCGCCCTTGGCGAAGTAGTAGTCGTACCAGGAGCTGATCCCCCCGATCGGGACGATGGTCCGCAGCCCCTCGACACCGGTGGCGGCGACGCCGTTGGCGACGGTGCCGTCGTAGCTCTTGCCGATCATGCCGACGGCGCCGGTGGTCCAGTCGGCCTTGACGGCCGATCCGCCCGTACGGCTGCTGTAGCCGCGGGCGCGGCCGTTCAGCCAATCGACGACGGCCTTCGCGGACTGGATGTCGGAGCGGCCGCCGATGTCGACACAGCCGTCGGAGCGATTGGTTCCGGCCAGGTCGACCAGGGCGACGGCATAGCCGCGCGGGACGAAGTAGTTGTCGTAATAGAGGGGGAACTGCACGGGCCGGCCCTGTGCGTCATAGGTCTTCTTCTGGCTCTCGTTGCCCCGCCCGCAGCAGGAGTAGTACGGGCTGGCATCCATGATCACCGGTATCCGTCTGCCCTGTTCGGCGGGCTCGCGGGGGCGGATGATGTCGACGGCGACGCGGTCGGACCGGCCGTCGCCGTCACCGTCGGTCCTGATGTCCACCCATACGGACTCGCGCACGGCACGGTCGTACGAATAGACGGGTCTGCTCTCCTTCGGCTTCGCCGCGCCGCCGCCGGACGCGGCGGTCGCCGCTCCCGGAGCGAGGAACGCGGCCAACAGGGCGGCCACCGCCGCCAGTACGAGTGAGGTCCAGGGAACGCGGGTGTCCCGCGGGCGTGTGCGCACCGCCGGACCGTAGCGCGGTGAACTGCCGCGCAGAAGGGGATGGGAGGAGTCTCACGAGGTGGCCGGAAACTCAGTTCGTGACAGGCGCATGACGATCCCATGTCGGACGCCCCATGGACATACCCTCCCCCACAGTGAGTTCATAGGCTTCGAGTGATCGTTATCCTCTACGAGTTGGAGTGACTCGTGCGTCACAGACTCATCGTTCCGGGCGCGGCCGCCGCCTGCCTGCTGCTGGCGGTCCCCGCGTCGGCCGCCGAGCCCACGCCGGGCGCCCCGGGCGTCGGGGACTCCTACTACCCCGACGCCGGGAACGGCGGTTACCACGTCTCCCACTACGACCTGAGGCTGAAGTACCAGCCGAAGACGGACGAGCTGGAGGGCACGGCGACCCTGCTCGCCACCACCACCCAGGACCTGTCCCGCTTCGACCTGGACTTCCTGCTCGACGTGAACGAGGTCCTGGTCAACGGGAAGAAGGCCACGTTCGCCAGGTCGGGCGTCCACAAGCTGGAGATCACCCCGTCCGCCGCCCTGTCCAAGGGCAAGGACATCAGCGTGGTCGTCCGCTACCGCGGCGTCCCCTCCAAGGTGAAGGTCGGCGACTTCACCGCCTGGAACCGCACCCCGGACGGCGCGGTCGTGGCGCAGGAGCCGGAGGGCGCGGCCTGGTGGTTCCCGAGCAACGACCACCCGACGGACAAGGCCACGTACGACATCTCGGTGTCGGTGCCGGACGGCTACCAGACCGTCAGCAACGGCGTCCTGACCTCGCAGAGCTCCAAGCTCGGCTGGACGCGCTACAACTGGCGCTCCGCCAGGCCGCAGGCGACGTACCTCACCACGCTCGCGGTGGGCAAGTTCGACATCACGCGGGACACCACCGCCAACGGGCTGCCGGTCCTCAACGCCTACAGCAAGGACCTCGGCGAGAACGGCCCCGCCGTCCGGGCGAGCGTCGAGCGCACTCCCGAGATCATCGACTGGGAGAGCTCGCTCTTCGGGCCGTACCCCTTCACCGCGGTCGGCGGCTACGTGGCCAACGTGAAGACGGGCTACGCGCTGGAGACCCAGACCCGGCCGTACTACAGCCCCAGCAGCTTCAGCAACGGCGCCAACACCTCGCTGATCGTGCACGAGCTGGCCCACCAGTGGTTCGGCGACAGCGTCTCGCTGAAGGACTGGCGCAACATCTGGATCAACGAGGGCTTCGCCACCTACGCCCAGTGGCTGTGGTCGGAGAAGGAGGGCGAGGGCACCACCCAGGAGCTCGCCGACTACATCTACAACGGCGTGCCCGCCGACAACGCCTTCTGGA
Organism: Streptomyces sp. NPDC051173; assembly: GCF_040689515.1. Taxonomy (NCBI): domain Bacteria; kingdom Bacillati; phylum Actinomycetota; class Actinomycetes; order Kitasatosporales; family Streptomycetaceae; genus Streptomyces; species Streptomyces sp. NPDC051173. The sequence continues at coordinate 25,209 of NZ_JBFBBD010000007.1, read as the reverse complement.
CGGTCAAGCCGGGCGACCCGGGCGCGGACAAGCAGTTCGACCGCGCCGTCTACGACCGGGGGGCGCTCGCGCTCCAGGCGCTGCGCACCAAGGTCGGCGACAAGACGTTCTTCGAGATCCTCCAGGGGTGGACGGCCGCGAACAAGTACGGCAACGCCTCGGTGCAGGACTTCACGACGTTCGCCGAGAAGGTCTCCGGCAAGCCGCTCGCGCAGCTCTTCGACACCTGGCTGTTCGCCACCTCCAAGCCGGCCGTGTCGCCGAACTCCACGGGCACGGCGCCCAAGGCGGCGAAGTCGCTCAAGGCCCCGGCCCAGCCGAAGTCCTGGAAGAAGATCCGGGAGGCGCAGGCCGCCACGCACCCGCAGCACTGATCCCCGCACGACCGGCAGGGCCCGTCGCACCGCGATCACCGCGGTACGACGGGCCGTGACCGTTCACGGCCCGGCCGGCGGATGTCAGCGGGGCTCGCCGAACCAGCGGCCGAGCGCCGGTTCCAGGTCCTCCGTGCCGGCCCAGCACACGTAGCCGTCCGGCCGGATGAGCATCGGCTCGGTGCCGGCGCCCTGGCCCACCCGCTCCACCCGGTCCGACCAGGGGCCGACGACCTTGGCGAACGTGTCGGCCGGGTCCAGCAGGACGCCGCGCCCGGACCGCAGCAGTTCGTGCACCCGGGCCGGGCCGAGGTCCGGATCCGGTGCGGGCCGGCCGACGAGCGGATGGGTTGCTGTGCCCGGCATCGGGTAGCGGACGGCCATCCCGGACATCAGGTCGGCGAGATGGTGCTGGACGTCCGGCAGTTGGGCCATGGCGGTGAAGATCTCCCGGGCGGCCAGCACATCCGGATCGCGGGTGCCGGTCCAGTCCATGAGCAGGCTCTGCGCCCGGACATTGCGCAGTACGGCGGCCCCGGCCGGATGCCGTTCCGCGTGATACGTGTCGAGCAGGTCCTCCGGTGCCCAGCCGTGCACGGCGGCGGCGAGCTTCCAGCCGAGGTTGAACGCGTCCTGCATCCCGGTGTTCATGCCCTGCGCGCCGAGCGGGAGGTGGACATGGGCGGCATCGCCCGCCAGGAACACCCGCCCGTGCCGGTACCGCTCGGCCTGCCGGGACGCGTTGGTGATACGGCGGGCGTAGCGCAGTTCGAGCAGGCGCACCCGCGATCCGAACACGGTGCTCAGCCCGTGGCGGATCTCCTCCTCGGTCACCGGGGTCTCCCTCGGCAGCGACCGGCCCGGCCCGCCGAGGACCAGCCTGCGCAGCCGCCTGCCCCGCGGATCGGTGCCGAGCGGGAACAGCGCGGCCCAGTGCCCGTCCTCGTTCCAGGTGTGCGACGCGGACGGATCGCCGCCGCCCAGCCGCACGTCGGCGGCGACGATCGTCGTCGTACCGGGCTGACCGGGGAACCCGGCGCGGAGCAGCGACCGTACGGTGCTGTGGGCGCCGTCGGCGGCGACGAGGTAACGGGAGCGGAGGGTGGAGCCGTCGGCGAAGGTCGCGGTGACCCCGTTCCCGTCCTGGGCGAGGCCGGTCAGTTCGTGGTCCCGCCGGGCGTGGAGGCCGTGCGCGGCGAGGTGCCGCTCGAAGAACGCCTCGATGGCCACCTGCGGCACGGACCGCCACGGCAGACGGTGCCGGGCGGAGGGCAGCGGGAGCGGGATGCCGGCGAAGTGGCCGCTGGTGACGGGGTGGTCTCCGGTGGCGAGCAGCGGCTCCAGCAGCCCTCGTTGGTCGAGCGCCTCCAGTGTGCGGGACTGCACGCCGCCCGCCTTGGACAGGTCGCTGCGCCGCGACAGCTTGTCGACCAGCACGGTCGACGCCCCTGTCAGCAGCAGCTCGTTGGCCAGTGTCATTCCGGTCGGGCCGGCGCCGACGACGAGCACATCGGTGTCCATGGACTCTCCTCTGACTGTCGGTCAGGACAGGAGCAACGCTCCGTCGGCCGGGCCGCCCGGGCCAGAAACCGGCCTGATTCCGTTGGTACTTGACACCGGATAGCCTCGGACCGGTGGAATCCGACTACGACGAGCTGGACCGTCGGCTCGTGCACGCCCTGCAGATCGACGGCCGGGCCCCGTTCAGCACCATCGCCGGGGTACTCGGCGTGTCGGATCGCACCGTCGCCCGCCGGTACGCCCGGTTGCGGTCGGCCGGGGCCGTACGGGTGCTGGGCGGGGTCGACCCGACCGCGCTGGGCGCGGTCCTGTGGTTCCTGCGGGTGCGGTGTGCGCCGGCCGCGTCGCTCCCGGTCGCCGAGGCGCTGGCCGGACGCCCCGACACGTCCTGGGTGAGCCTCAACTCCGGCGGCACCGAGATCACCTGCGTGGTCCGTACGGAGAGCGAGGCGGACAGCGAGGCACTGCTGCTGGCCAAACTCCCCCGCACCCCGCGGGTGGAGGGCGTGACCGCGCACTCCGTGCTGCACGTCTTCTACGGCGGCCCGGACAACATGGCCGGAAAACTCGGGTCGCTGGAAGCGGAGGCGGTCGAGCGTCTGCGCCCGCCTCCGGTGCCGCACCGACGGGGACCGGTGCGGCTCGACGACGGTGACCGCAAGCTCCTCGCCCTGCTCGCCACCGACGGCCGGACCGGGTTCGAGCAGTTGGCCGCGGCGACCGGCCGGTCACCGACGACGGTCCGGCGCCGGATGACGGAGCTGCGCGAACACGGCCTGCTCTATCTGGACATCGACGTCGACTGGCGCATGTTCGGCGTGCACGCCCGGACCCTGATCTGGCTCTCGGTCGCCCCCGCGCACCTGGAGGAGACCGGCCGGGCGCTGGCCGGCCACCCGGAGATCGCGTTCGCCGCCGCCACGACCGGCCCGACCAACCTGTACGCGAGCGTGGTGTGCGCGGACCAACGGGAGCTGTACCGGTACCTGACCACCCGGATCGCCGCACTCCCGGCCATCACCCACCTCGAAACGGCACCGGTGATCAAGACCGTCAAGCAGGCGGCGAACCGGACGTAGCTTCACAGTAATGGTGGTACAGCAATACTGTTGAACCCCAGAGGTGCGGAACAGAGAGCGAGGCGCCGCCGATGGCCACGGACACCGAGGAAACCGGCCTCACCGTCGACGAGTTGGCCGCCCGCGCCGGCGTGACCGTACGCACCGTGCGCTTCTACAGCACCCGCGGCCTGCTGCCGCCGCCCGAGATCGGGCCCCGCCGGGTCGGGCGCTACGGCCCCGGGCACCTCGCGCGGCTGGCCCTGATCGAGGAACTCCAGCACCAGGGCCTCACCCTCGCCGCCATCGAACGCTATCTGCGGCAGCTCCCCGACGGGATCAGCCCGCACGACCTCGCCATCCACCGCGCCCTGGTGGCCTCGTGGACGCCGGACAAGCCGCAGGAGACGACGCGCGCGCGGCTGGAGCGGCGGGCGGGCCGGTCCTTCACCGAGGAGGACATCGACCGGCTCACCGCGATGGGCGTCCTGGAACCACTCACCACCGAGGACACCTTCCGGGCCGACGTGGCCCTGCTGCCCCTCGGCATGCGACTGCTGGACGTCCCGATCTCGCCCGAGGCACTCGTCGCCGCCCGCACGATCCTGCTCGACCACGCCCGCGCGACGGCGCGCGAGCTGACGCGGCTCTTCCAGGACGAGGTGGACCCGGCGGATGTGGCGGCGATGAAGTCTCTGTCGGCGCATATGCAGCCGCTGGTGGTGCAGGCGTTGGTGACGGCGTTTCAGCGATCGCTGCGGTCGGAACTGCGGGGGCTTGACGAACCGGGGGACTCGCCGGGCTAGTTGGCGGCTTGTTCCCCCAGGGTGCGGGTCGGTTGGCGCCTGCGGCGCTTTGTTCCCCTACCCCGCCCCTTCCCGAAACTGGGGCTACGCCCCAGACCCCGCAACACGGCTTCGCCGCGTTGTCCTCAAACGCCGGACAGGCTGAATAGGGGGTCTGGGGGCTTGCCCCCAGTTTCGGGAAGGGGCGGGGCTGGGGAAAAGGAACCCCCTAAACGAACCGCTCCCCCCGCTCCGCCTTCTCCAGAAGCAAGCGCGACGGCGCGAACCGCTCCCCGTACGCCGCCTGCAAGACCCGCGCCCTGCGCACAAACCCGGCGGGCCCGCCCTCATACCCGTTGATGTACTGGAGCGCACCCCCCGTCCACCCAGGGAAACCGATCCCCAGGATCGACCCGATGTTCGCGTCGGCCACCGACGTCAGGACGCCCTCCTCCAGGCAGCGCACCGTGTCCAGCGCCTCGGCGAAAAGCATCCGCTCCTTCATGTCCTCGAACGGAATCGATGCGTCCGCCCGCGTGAAGTGCTCGCGCACCCCCGGCCACAGGCCGGCCCGCTTGCCGTCCACGTAGTCGTAGAAGCCCGCGCCGCCGCTGCGCCCGGTGCGGCCGAACTCGTCCAGCATCCGGTCGAGCACGGCGTCCGCCGGGTGCGGGGTCCAGGTGCCGCCCGCCTCCTCGACCGCGCGCCGGGTCTCCTCCCGGATCCTGCGCGGGAGCGTGAAGGTGAGCTCGTCCATCAAGGTGAGCACCTTGGCGGGGTAGCCGGCCTGGGCCGCGGCCTGTTCGACGGAGGCAGGGTCGATGCCCTCGCCGACCATCGCCACACCCTCGTTGATGAACCGGCCGATCACCCGTGAGGTGAAGAAGCCGCGCGAGTCGTTGACGACGATCGGCGTCTTGCGGATCTGCTGGACGAGATCGAACGCGCGGGCCAGCGCCTCGTCCCCGGTCCGCTCCCCCTTGATGATCTCCACCAGCGGCATCTTGTCGACGGGCGAGAAGAAGTGCAGGCCGACGAAGTCTGCGGGCCGCTCGACGCCTCCGGCCAGCAGGGTGATCGGCAGGGTGGAGGTGTTGGAGCACAGCAGCGCGTCGGGCGCGACGACGTGCTGGACCTCCTGGAAGACCTTGTGCTTGAGGGACGGGTCCTCGAACACCGCCTCGATGACGGCGTCACAGCCCGCGAGGTCCCGCGGGTCGGCGGTGGGGGTGATCCGGGCGAGCAGCGCGTCCCGTTCGGCCTCGGTCGTCCGCCCCTTGGCCAGCGCCTTCGCCAGCAGGCCCGCGGAGTAGGCCTTGCCCTTCTCCGCCGCTTCCCGGGAGACGTCCTTGAGCACGACCTCGATGCCCGCCTTGGCGCAGGCGTAGGCGATGCCCGCGCCCATCATGCCGGCGCCGAGGACGGCGGCCTTCGTGACCTTGCGGGGTGCGACGTCCGCCGGGCGGCTGGCGCCGGAGTTGACGGCCTGGAGGTCGAAGAAGAACGCCTGGATCATGTTCTTGGCGGTCTGTCCCGTGACCAGCTCCGTGAAGTAGCGGGCCTCGATGACCTGCGCGTTCTCGAAGTCGACCTGTGAGCCCTCGACGGCGGCCGCGAGGATGTTGCGCGGCGCGGGGTAAGGGGCGCCGCCGAGCTGCTTCTTGAGGGTGGCCGGGAAGGCCGGGAGATTGGCGGCGAAGCGCGGGCTGGCCGGGGTGCCGCCCGGGACGCGGTAGCCCTTCTCGTCCCAGGGCTGCCGGGACTCGGGGTGCGCGTCGATGAAGGCGCGGGCCTTGGCCAGCAGTTCCTCGCCGGTGGCGGCGACCTCGTGGACCAGGCCCGCGTCGAGGGCGCGCCGCGCGCTGTGGCGGGTGCCCTGGAGCAGCACCTTGAGCAGGGCGTCGGTGATGCCGAGGAGCCGTACGGTGCGGGTGACGCCACCGGCCGCCGGGAGGAGGCCGAGGGTGACCTCGGGCAGGCCGATCTTCACGTGCGGGGCGTCGAGGGCGACGCGGTGGTGGCAGGCGAGGGCGATCTCGTAACCGCCGCCGAGGGCCGCGCCGTTGACGGCCGCGACGACGGGCACGCCGAGGGTCTCGATCCGGCGGAGGTCGCGCTTGATGGCCATGGACGTCTCGAAGACCTGCTGGGCGTCCTCGGGCCCGACCTTGATCATGTCCTTGAGGTCGCCGCCCGCGAAGAAGGTCTTCTTCGCGGAGGTGATGACGACGCCCCGCACGGACTCCTTCTCGGCCTCCAGCCGGTCGGCGGCCGCGGTGAGGGACGCCTTGAAGGCGGCGTTCATGGTGTTGGCGGACTGCGCGGGGTCGTCGAGGACCAGGGTGACGATGCCGTCGTCGCCGCGCTCCCAGCGGATGGTGTCGGGCAGGCTCATCTGGGTGTTCTCCATAAGGCTCGGGTGGTTGACGCGGTGGGTGCGGAGCGGCTCGGCCGGCCCGCCTACAGCCGCTCGACGACCGTGGCGATCCCCATGCCACCCCCCACGCAGAGCGTCACCAGTCCGTACCGCCCGCCGGTCCGCTCCAGCTCGTCGACGACCGTCCCGAGCAGCATCGCCCCGGTCGCCCCCAGCGGGTGCCCGAGCGCGATCGCCCCGCCGTTGACATTGATCTTGTCCAGGCTGACGTCCATGTCCTGGGCGAAGCGCAGCACGACCGCGGCGAACGCCTCGTTCATCTCGACCAGGTCGATGTCGTCCACGGTCAGCCCGGCCTTGGCGAGGGCCTTGCGGCAGGCGGGCGCGGGGCCGGTGAGCATGATGGTGGGGTCGGCGCCGGACACTGCCGCGGAGACGATGCGGGCGCGGGGCGTGAGCCCGTACCGCTCGCCGGTCTCGCGGTTGCCGATGGCCACGAGCGCGGCGCCGTCGACGATCCCGGAGGAGTTGCCCGCGTGGTGCACGTGGTCGATCTTCTCCACCCAGTGGTACTTCTGCAGCGCCACGGCGTCGAAGCCGCCCTGCTCGCCGATCGTGGCGAAGGAGGGCTTGAGGCCCGCGAGGGTCTCGGGGGTGGTGCCGGGGCGGACGTGCTCGTCGCGGTCGAGGACGACGAGGCCGTTGCGGTCGCGTACGGGCACCACGGAGCGGTCGAAGCGGCCCTCCTTCCACGCCTGGGCCGCGCGCTCCTGCGAGCGGGAGGCGAAGACGTCGACGTCGTGGCGGGAGAAGCCGCCCAGGGTCGCGATGAGGTCGGCGCCGATGCCCTGCGGCACGAAATTGACCTCGAAGTTGGTCATCGGGTCGGCGAACCAGGCACCGCCGTCCGAGCCCATGGGCACCCGCGACATCGACTCGACACCACCGGCGAGCACGAGGTCCTCCCAGCCGGAGCGGACCTTGGCGGCGGCGAGGTTGACGGCTTCCAGGCCCGAGGCACAGAAGCGGTTCTCCTGGACGCCCGCGACGGTGTCGGGGAGCCCGGCGGCGATGGCGGCGACCTTGGCGATGTCGGAGCCCTGGTCACCGAGGGGGCTGACGACGCCGAGCACGATGTCGTCGACGGCGGCCGGGTCGAGGCCGGGGAACCGCCGCCGCAGTTCGTGGATGAGGCCGACGACGAGGTCGACGGGCTTGGTGCCGTGCAGGGCTCCGTTGGCCTTCCCGCGGCCGCGCGGGGTGCGGATCGCGTCGTACACGTACGCTTCGGTGGTCACGGTCGTATGCCTTTCAAAGGGGGCGTCGGCGGTCAGGCGAGCAGGGAGCGGCCGATGATCTCCTTCATGATCTCGGTCGTCCCACCGTAGATCGTCTGGATCCGGCCGTCGGTGAACGCCTTGGCGACGGGGTACTCGGTCATATAGCCGTATCCGCCGTGCAGTTGCAGACAGCGGTCGGCGACGCGCTTCTGGAGCTCGGTCGCCCACCATTTGGCCATGGAGGCGTGGACGGCGTCGAGCTCGCCGGCGGTGTGGTCGGTGATGCAGCGGTCCACGAACGCGCGGGTGACGGCGCATTCGGTGGCCATCTCGGCAATCTCGAAGCGGACGTGCTGGAGCCTGGCGAGCGGCCGGCCGAACGCCTCGCGCTCCTTGACGTAGCGGGTGGTGAGCTCCAGGAGGTGCTCGGCGGCCGCGATCCCTGCGACGGCGATGGTCATGCGCTCCTGGGCGAGGTTGGTCATCAGGTGGCCGAAGGCGCCGTGCAGGTCGCCCAGGAGGTTCTCCTTGGGGATCCGCACGTCCTGGAAGAAGAGTTCCGCGGTGTCCTGGGCCTTCTGGCCGATCTTGTCGAGGTTGCGGCCGCGCTCGAAGCCGGGCATGCCCCGCTCGGCCACGAGGAGGCTGAGGCCCTTCGCCCCGCCCTGCGGGGTCGTCCGCGCGACGACGATGACGAGGTCGGCGAGGATCCCGTTGGAGATGAAGGTCTTGGAGCCGTTGAGCAGCCAGTGGTCGCCGCGGTCCTCGGCCGTGGTGCGGATGCCCTGGAGGTCCGAGCCCGCGCCCGGTTCGGTCATCGCGACGGCCGTGATGATCTCGCCGGAGCAGAAGCCCGGCAGCCAGCGCCGCTTCTGCCCGTCGGTGGCGAGCGAGGTGAGGTAGGGCCCGATGACGTCGTTGTGCAGCCCGACCGCGAGTCCGGCGGCGCCCGCGCGGGCGAACTCCTCGGTGAGCACGGCGCTGTGGCGGAAGTCGGTGGTGCCCCCGCCGCCGTACTCCTCGGGCACGGCCAGGCCGAGCAGCCCCTGCCGCCCGGCCGCCAGCCACGCCTCGCGCGGGACGATGCCGTCCCGCTCCCACCGCGCGTGGTGCGGCACGACCTCCTTGGCGAGGAAGGTCCGCACCACCTGACGGAACGCCTCGTGGTCGGCGGTGAAGATCTGACGCTTCATCGGTGCTGGCCCTTCCGGTGGGGGGCGAGGCTGGGGACGTCCCACTCGCGCGCCACCTCGGCGGTGTCCGCGCCCGGCCGGGCCGGCGGGCGGCGTACGGAGCCGGGGGTGGCGGAGAAGCGCGGGGCGGGGGCGGGCTGGGTGAGGCCGCCGTGCTCGACGAAGGTGCCGCGGGCGGCGAGGTGCGGATGGGCGGGGGCCTCCCGGAGGGAGAGGACGGGCGCGACGCAGGCGTCCGAGTGCGCGAAGACCTCCGTCCACTCGGCACGGGTGCGCTGCTTGAAGCGTACGGCGACGGCGTCGCGCAGCGCCTCCCACCGGGCGGGGTCGTCGCGGTCGGGCGCCTCGCCCGTGAGGCCGAGGCGGTCGAGGAACTCCGCGTAGAAGCGCTTCTCCAGCGCCCCCACCGCCATGTGGCCGCCGTCGGCCGTCTCGTACGTGCCGTAGAAGGGCGCGCCCCCGTCGAGGAGGTTGGCGCCGCGCCGGTCCTGCCAGGCGCCCGCGGCGAGCATGCCGTGCACGAGGGCGGTCAGGTGGGCGGTGCCGTCGACGATGGCGGCGTCGACGACCTGGCCGGTGCTGGTGGCGCGGGCGTGCTGGAGGGCGGCGAGGACGCCGATGACGAGATAGAGGGAGCCGCCGGCGAAGTCGCCGAGGAGGTTGGCGGGGGCGTACGGCGGGCCGCCCGCGGGCCCGGCCAGGCCGAGGGCGCCGGTGACGGCGATGTACGCGATGTCGTGCCCGGCGGTGTCGGCGAGCGGCCCCTCCTGGCCCCAGCCGGTCATCCGGCCGTAGACGAGGCGGGGGTTGCGGGCGTGGCAGACCTCGGGGCCGATGCCGAGCCGCTCGGCGACGCCGGGCCGGAAGCCCTCCAGGAGGACGTCGGCGCGCTCGACGAGATCGAGGACGGCCGGGGGGCCGGCCGCGGACTTGAGGTCCACGATCACCGAGCGCTTGTTGCGGTTGGTGAGGTCGTGGCGGGGGTCGATGTGCAGCCCGGGGCCGTCGGGACGGTCGACGCGGACGACGTCGGCGCCGAGGTCGGCCAGCAGCATGGCGGCGAAGGGGGCGGGCCCGATCCCCGCGAGCTCGACCACACGGACGCCGGTGAGCGGACCGTTCGCTGTCTCTGCCATCCAGACCCCAGTCCTATGACACAAGTGCTGTAACACTCGTGATGTTAAGAACGGGTTCCAGTTTCCACAAGCCCCGGCCGATGGCGGCCTCTGTCCGGCCCGGAGAACAGCGTGATGAGACGAACCGCCGTTCGTCCGCCAACACTTGACGGTTCTCATGCTGTTCCTGCCCCGACCGTCGGGTCGGCAGCGCCTGTCGGCTGCTGCCGGCCCGACGGCCCGGCCTCTACTTCAGGTGCCGGCCGAAGAACCGGTCCCCGTCCTCCCTCTCGAACCACGGGGTGCCGAGGTGCCCGCCCGGATTGGCGTGCAGCGTCTTCTCCTTGCTGCCGAAGGCGTCGAACAGGTCCAGGGCCCGCTGCCGGGGGTTCCCCTCGTCGTCCCACTGCAGCAGGAACAGCAGCGGAATGGTGACCTGCCGGGCCTCCTCGCGCCGGGCGCGGGGGACGTAACCCCCGGCGAAGAGACCGGCGGCCGCGATGCGCGGCTCGACCGCCGCGAGGCGGATGCCGAGGGCGGTCCACCCCGAGTACCCGACCGGGCCGCCGATCCCGGGCAGCGCGAGGAGGGCGTCCAGGGTGGCCCGCCATTCCGGGACCGCCTTTTCGACCAGCGGGCCGACGAGGGACTCGAAGATCTCGTCGACCGGCTCGCCTGTCCGCATCGCCCGGCGGAGGTCGGCGCGGGCCTGTTCGTCGGCGGTGGAACGGGGCCGGTCGCCGCACCCGGCGGCGTCGATGGTGGCCACCGCGTAGCCGTACGCCGCGGACAGCCGGGCCCGGGCCACCAGCCGCGGTTCCCGCCTGGGCAGGCCGTTGTTGTGGGCCATCAGGATCAGCGGCGCCGGGGCGGCGGAGTCAGGCGTCCACAGGGTGCCGGGGATCTCGCCGAGGGTGAATTCGCGCTCGAGGACGCCGTCGTCGAGACGCTGTTCGGAAGTGAATTGCATGGTCGTGCCTTTCGGGAGTGCTCAAAGACGGCGCTCCCGGACGACCTGTCGCCCGACCGTGACCCCGGAGGGGAGCACCCATGTCGATACTGCGTTCACGGGTACCACCTCCTCGTTCTCTCGCACGGCCTCCGGAAAAGTAGCAGTGGCCACCGTGGTCCGCCAACGGGTTATCGCGGCGAGCACCGCCCCGGCCCTCACGCGTGCGTTCCGCGCCTCGGGGTGGCCAGGAAGACCGTGACCAGGGTGAGAGCGGCCGCGAGCCATGTGATCGTGTGGAACGCGTCCGTGAGCACCTGGGCCGTCTCCGGGGAGTCGCCCGCCGTCAGCGGCGTCGACGACGTGCCCTCGGGGAGGAGCAGGCGGTAGGCCACCGTGGTGACCGTGCCGAAGACGGCGATGCCGAGCCCGGCGCCGACCTCGTAGGAGACGGATTCGATCCCCGCCGCCGCGCCCGCCTGCTCGGGGGGCGCGGTGACCATGATCAGGTTCGAGGCGACCGTCTGAACCAGCCCCTGACCGAGGCCGATCAGCGCCAGGCCGCACGGGACCGCCGTGCCGGACGCGACCAGGGCGTACCCCACCGCCGCGAGCAGCAGGCCCGCGGGCACGCCGGCACGCGGTCCCGTGCGGTCGACGATCGGCCCGCCCGCCAGCCCCGCCACCACCGCGGCCACCGGCATCGGCAGCAGATACAGCGCGGCGTCCGCGGCCGACAGCCCCTTGGCGAACTGGAGGTACTGCACCAGCTGCAACTCGAACCCGACCATCACCAGTACCGGCAGCACCGAGGCCACCACGCCCGCGCGCAGCAGGGGCAGCCGGAACAGGGAGAGGTCCAGCATCGGGTGCTTCGCCCGCCGCTGCCGCCGTACGAACAGGACCAGGGCGGTCAGCCCGAGCGCGCCCGGCAGCAGGATCTCCGCCGGTCCGACGCCGTCGTGGGTGACGGCGATGATGGCGTAGGCGCTGCCCAGCAGTCCCACGACCGAGAGGACCGGCGACGTGGCCTCCCAGGGCTGCCGCTCGGACTCGACCTCGTTGTTCAGCAGCAGGGCCACGGCGGGCAGGGCCACCGCCACCACCGGCAGGTTGACCAGGAACGTCGAGCCCCACCAGAAGTGGTGGAGCAGGAAGCCGCCCGCCACCGGTCCCAGCGCCGACGCGCCGGCCGCCACCGCACTCCACGCCCCGATGGCCACCGCGTGGTCGCGGCCGCTGTCGAAGGTCTGCCGGATGAGCGCCAGCGTGGCCGGGATGATCATCGCCGAGCCGGCCGCCAGCACGGCCCGGGACCCGACCAGGGCCAGCGGTCCCGATGCCGTCGCGCACAGGGCCGGGGCCGCGCCGAACACCACCAGCCCGGCCATCAGCAGCCGCTTGTGCCCGATGCGGTCGCCCAACGGCCCGGTGACCAGCACCAGTCCGACCATGAGGAGCGAGTACACGTCCACGATCCACAGCAACTGGGCCGGGGAGGCGTGCAGTTCGTCGGCCAGGGTGGGCACGGCGATGGTCAGGATGGTGACGTCCAGGGCGGCGGGCAGGAAGCACAGCAGCACCACGGCCAGCACCACCCAGCGCCGGGCCGTCGCGACACCGGACAGCGTGCTGGTCACAGGCCGGGGCCCAGAGCCGCTCTGGCCTTGACGATCAGATCATGGAGCTCTGCCAGGCTCGGTGCGAAGAACATGCAACTCAGTCTTCCAGTGTGCAGATCGGTCAGTTCGGTCGGGACCACCCCCCGGTCGGCGTGCCGCGGCGAGGCCACGAGCTGCCCGAGCAGCCGCAGCACTTCCCCCAGCTCCAGTCCGGCCGGGAGCCCGTAGAAGTCGTAGTTGCCGACCGCGTGCGTGGCGAGGTAACCGGGACCGATGAGCTGGTCGCCGAACTCGTGCACGTGGGTCGACCCGGTGCGGCGGGCGTTGAGGTCGTGCATGTGGACGATGCCGTCGCGGGCGATCGCGTCGATGCCGAAGTGCCCGCGGTAGCCGCGCCGTTGCATCTCCTCGGCCAGCCGCCGCCCGCCCTCGGTCAGCGGCTCGTACCACCACTCGCCCCGCAGCTCCCGCGCGGTGACGTTGCCGCGCAGGTGGGTCTCCCCCTCGAAGAGCATGTCGGTCGTGTAGCACAGGTGGGGCGCGCCGTGCTCGGGCACCATGTACTCCACCGACGGGAACGCGATGTCCCCCTCGATGAACTCCTCGACCACCACCGGGTCCTCGCCGTAGAACGGGCTGGCGGCCAGGCGCTCGTCGATGTCGTCGTCGCCGGGCCGGAAGATGAGCAGGCCGATGCTCGCCTCGCCCCGGTCCGCCTTGACGATGCAGGGCTTTCCCGTCGCGAGCATCTTCCGCACCGCCGCCGGGATCTCTTCGCTCCCGGCGCAGTGCACGCCGCCCGGGACGCGGCAGGGCCCGTCGGTCATGCCGAGGTCGGTGGCCAGGTCGCGCAGGCCGGTCTTGGTGTCGAACCGGTCGCGCAGGTCCTGTCGCGGTGTGCTCTCCGGCAGCTCGACCTCGATGCCGTGTCCGGTCCGCAGTGCCTCGGCGAACCGCCACAGGCCGGCGGTGGTGGTGTGCGGGACCAGCCGGATCCTGCGCTCCGGCCCCGCGTAGGCGACCACGGCGGCCATCAGCTCCGGGTCGGCGAGCGCGTCGGCGAACAGCGAGCCGGTCCTCCCGGCCGGGCTGAGGTTCACCACGCCGTCGAGCTCCAGGAACTCCCGTTGCCATGCCAGGTCGGCGATCGGCTCGTAGGTGATGATCATCTTGGGCAGCGGTCCCCAGAACAGCGCCTGGTCCTGCTGGGCCCAGCACTCCGACAGCAACTCGTCGACGCCGTCGGCGCGGACGGCGAAGTCCCGCAGGGTGTCGACGGCGTTGCTCACGCAGACGGTGGGTACGGTCATGGCCCCTCTCCTCGGTCCCCTCGGTCTTCCCGCAGCAGTCCGTTGCCCTTGGACACCAGCTCGACCGCGGCCGCGACCACGTGCCAGAACAGTTCCTCGCCCAGGGCGGCGGTGGCCCCCGAAGTGCTGGACAGGACACCCTGGTTGGTCGTGACGTCCACGTCGACGGGGTGCAGGTAGATCCCCGGGCGCGGCGGTTCGGTGTGGTCGGGCCGCTCGGGCGAGACCAGGTCCGGACGGAGGTAGAGCATCAGGCTGGTCTCGGTGAGCCCCGCGTGCTCGGCGTGCCACCCCGGGAAGTACGGCACCCGCGCGGCCAGCCAGTCCATGTCGACCAGGCTCCACCAGCTCAGCGCGATGAACTCCTTGCCCGCGGCCGCCGGCCGCCCGCTCACCTCGTCGAGGGCCTCGAAGAGGAAGGGCTCGTTCTCGAAGTGCCCGTTGACGACCAGCAGCCGGTTCCAGGGCTCGACCGGCTCTTCGGCCCCGGCGGACTGTGGACCGACCATTTCCCCGACGGGCAGTACCACGTCAGCGGGCGCAACTCGGGCTCGGAGGGCAACGAGCTGGCGCTGCGGCTCGTGCTGGAGTCCCGGTTCGACGCCCGGCGGCTGAAGCACCGCCCGGGCAAGGAGCGGCGCGACACCGTCCTGGCCTTCCAGGGCGCCTGGCACGGCTGGACCGGCGGACTGGTGCAGCTGCTCAACCGCAGGCACTACCAGGCCGGGCTGCCGGCGCCGGAGACCACCGGCCCGTACGGCGTCCGGGTCGAGCACATCCCGTTCGGTGACCCCGCCGCCCTGGAGGAGGCCTTCACCGCGCTCGGTGCCCGGCTCCTGGCCGTGGTGGTCGAGCCGGTCCAGGGCGACGCGGGCATCATCGAGCCCCCGCCCGGCTATCTGCGCGGGCTGTCTCAGAGGTGCGCGGCCGACGGCGTCCTGCTCGTCGCCGACGAGGTGCTGACCTTCGCCAAGACCGGCAGGTACTTCGCCATGCGGGACGCGGACGGGCCGGTGCCCACCGACATCACCGTCATCGGCAAGTACCTGGGCATGGGCGCGGTGTCCACGTCGATGGTGATCGCCCGGCGGGCGCTGACCGTCCGCGCGTCCGGTGCCGTCTCCACCTCCGACCTGCGGCCTTCGGCCTGCGCGGTGATCCGTGACGGGATCGAGCACATCGAGGCCGAAGGGCTGCTGCGCCGGTCGGCCGAGGTCGGCGCGCACCTGGCCAAGCAGCTCGACACCATCCTGGTGGGCGGCCTCCCGGACGTGTTCACGGAGGTCCGCGGGACCGGGTTCATGCTCGGCGTGGAGCTGACCGCCGCCGCGGCGGCCCGGATCGGCGCGCTGCGCACGGCGCTGATCGAGGCCGAGGTGTACGCGGAGTTCATGGCGGGCGCGGGAAAGCGGTCCGGCGGACGGCGCTACGTCCACCCCACCCTGCGGATCGTGCTGCCGCTCAACACCGAACAGGCGCTGGCCGACGAGGTCGTGGAGCGGGTGGCGGCGGGCGCCCGGGCCCTGCGGTGAACTCCCCGGCGGTGAGCACGGCGTTCCGTACCCGGGTCGAGCACGTCGACACCGACGCGACCGGGATCGTGCACTTCTCCCGCTACACCTCGCTGATCGAGACCGCGGGCACGGAGCATCTGGAGGCGTACGGCGCCGGCCTGACCGCCTTCACCGCGGCGGGCGTCGACCTGGTCGCCGCCGAACTCCAGGTGACCTACCTCAACAGCGCCGTGCACCGCGACGTGGTCGTGGGAGACACCCGGGTCGAGCACGTCGGCGCGGCCTGGTTCACGCTCGCGGTGAGCCTGCTGCGCGAGGAGGGGGACGGCGCCCGTACCCCGCTGGTGTCCGGCCACCTCGTCTACGCCGCCGTCGACCCCGACACCCGTCGCCCGGTGCCGCTGCCGACACCGCTGCGACACGCCTTGAGAGGAATCGTCCCCGATGCAGCAGACGAAAGCAGCACCCTCCGCTCCCGCACCCGCGGCGGACCGCGCACCCCGTCCGCTGGGCACCTCGGCGATCGCCGCCCTGGTGCGCGGACGCCACCCCCGGCTGTTCATCGACCGGGTGCTCGACCATGAGCCCGGCGTGTTCCTGCGCAGCATGTTCGCCGTCTCGGCGAGCAGTTCGCCCACCCCGTCGCTGCGCGAGGCGCGCGACGGGGTGGGCGAACTGCTCGTCGAGTCGGACACCGTGCTGCTGCGGCGGGTCGGGCAGCGCAGCAGGCGGGTCCTGGTGGGACCGCGGACCGTCGCCACGGGGGACGCCTTCTCGATCGACGACGGCTATCTGACCTTCCACGGGCGGCTGTCGGACTTCGTGGTGCTGCGCGGTGAGAAGGTCTCGCTGAACACGGTCAGGCAGGCCGCGCACGCCATCCCGGGGGTGGTGCACTGCGTGCCCAAGGTGGTGGACGAAGGCGGTACGCAGGTGCTCGACGTGCACCTGTCGGTCACCGACCCCGTGCCCGGCGGGGAGAAGGCCGTGCGGCACATCCTCAACTCCCGGCTCCTGCCCGCCGAACGCCCGCGCGCGGTCTTCATCTCCGCCGCCGACCCCGGGACCTTCCGTAAATGACCCTGCGCCTCGGCTGCACCGTCCCGACGTCCCTCTCCCCCGCCGCTCTCCGCGAGTTCGCGGTGACCGCGGAAGGGCTGGGGTACGACCACCTGTCCGTCCCGGAACACCTGGTGTCCACCGAACCCGCCTACGAGAGCCTGACGCTGGTGGCGTTCCTGGCAGCGGTGACGACCCGGATCGAGCTGGCCACCGCGATGACGATCCTGCCGCACCGCCCGGTGGTGCTCGCCGCCAAGCAGGCCGCGCAACTGGCCTTCCTCAGCGGGGACCGGCTACGGCTGGGCGTCGCCATCGGGTCCGACCCCGCGGAGTCCGCCGCCCTCGGCGTCGCCCGGGAGACCCGCGGAGCCCTCTTCGAGGAACAGGTCCGCGCGCTGCGCCTGCTGTGGACGGAACCGGAAGCGCACTACGCCGGCGAACACGTCGCGTTCTCCGGAGTCACCCTCACCCCGCGGCCGCGCCCCGTTCCCCTCTGGATGGGCGGCGGCACCCTGCGCACCGGCGGCAGACCCCGTTCGCTGCGCCGGATCGCCGCCCTCGCCGACGGCTTCACCATGTCCGCCCTGCTCGCCAACCGGGTCAACCGCGCCGCCGGTCTCATCACCGAGCTGCGTACGGCGGTCACCGAAGCGGGCCGCGATGCAACCGCCTTCGGCATCGAGGCCCGCCTCCGCCCCGACCCCGGCCGGACGGCGACCTGGCGCTCCCTCGCCGACGCCTGGCGGTCCGCCGGTGCCACCCACCTCACCGTCACGACCGACGACGTCTCCCTGCTGGCCCCCCTGCACGCGGCACTGACCGGGTGAGTCCCGCAGGGAGTCCGCCGAGGGCCTCGGCTCAGCCCGCGTCGAGCTGGGCGACGAGCTTCTTGGGGGCGATCGTCCGGTAGCTCTCCTCGACCCAGTCGCAGAGCAGATCGACCGGTACGTCCCCGCCGGTCAGCGGGACCGACACCCAGCCCGACCGCCCCAGTCCGTAGCCCATGGGCGCGGCGCCGGGCACGGCGAGGGCGTGGCCGTGCGCCTCCTCGTCCTTGAGCTTGACGCCGATGCCGGGCGTCTCGGTGTTCCCCTCGGATCCCAGGAAGACGAAGATCTTCTTGTTGACCTTGATCACGGCATCCTCCTCCCAGGGGAACTCCTCCACGGTCCCCGGGAGCCCGAGCGCGAACGCACGGACCTTCGCCCGCGCCTTGAGGGGTGCTGGAGTCGTGGCCATGGGTGCCTCCGGGAAGGGTGGGTCGGGTGTGCCCCACGCTAGGGCCTGTCCGGCGGATCTTGTGGTCGGTGCTGCGGGTGGCGTCGTCTGTGCACCACCGCTGCGCGGCGGTGTCCTCAAGCGCCGGACAGGCTGGATGTGGCTGATGCGGGTGAGCAATTCAGCCCGTGGGGGCACCTCCCAGCGTTAGCCGGGGGAGTTTGAGGACACTCCCCCAGACTCCGTCCGGGGGGACCCCCAAGGGCGTTCCCGCCGCAGGCGGCAGACGGCCCGCAGACTGACCAAGATCCGCCGGACACGGCCTAACCCGCGGACCGGTCACAGCAGGCCGGCCTCTTCGAGGAGTCGGCGCACTGTCCGCACGGACGGCTCCGGCAGGGGGTCCGGGTGCGCGGCCGTCGCCGGGCAGGCGACGACGCCGAGCAGGTGGAGCGCCGTCTTGAAGCCGGCGAGCGCGGACGAGCCGCCGCTCATCGCCGCCGGATCGCCCGTCTCCGCGAGCGCGAACAGCGCCGCCAGCCGGTCCTGCTCGGCCGCCGCCTCGCGCCAGCGGCCCGCTCGCGCGTGCGCGTACAGCCGTACGTACCCCGCGGGGTCCACGTTGCCCAGCCCCGGCACGACGCCGTGGGCCCCCGCCAGCAGGGCGGCATCGGCGGCGAGTTCGGATCCGGTCAGCACGCCGAAGCTCCGGTCGAGGCCGCGCCCGCGCAGGGCGACGAGCAGCCCGCGCAGGGCGACGAGGTCGCCGCTGCTGTCCTTCAGCCCGGCGATCGTGCCGTCCTCCACGAGCGGGAGGAGCACGGCGGGGGTGAGCTTGTTGTGGACGGCGGGCGGGATGTCGTACGCGATCAGCGGCAGGTCCGTGGCGGCCCGGACCCGGCGGAAGTGGTCGGCGGTCTCGGCGGGGTGGGCGCCCGCGTAGAAGGGGGCGGTGACGACGAGCGCGTCCGCGCCGAGGGCCGCCGCGACGCGGGCGTGCGCCTGGACGCGGGCCGTCGTCATGTCGATGGCCCCCGCGAGCACGGGCACCCGTCCGCCGACCGCCTCGACGACGGCCCGCAGCGCCGTGCCGCGCCGGTCGTCGGCGAGGAAGGCGGCCTCCCCGCTGGAACCCAGCGCGAACACGGCGTCGACGCCGGCCCCCAGCACGTGCTCCACGAGCGCGCCGAGCGAGCGGACGTCCACGTCGCCGCCGGGTGTGAGCGGCGTGCAGAGCGGAGGCACGACCCCGCGAAGGGGCACGGGCAGCGGCATGCGGATCCCCTTTCACCGTCTTCACGGCAGGCGGGGGATCTGTACCCGCCGTCGGCCGGATCAAGCCCGTCCTGCCCGTCCCCCGGCAAGGCGGACACCTTCCCGGCGCACCCGTACCGCGCCACCATGGAAGGCAGCCGACCGCCAAAGGGAAGGGCACCCGTGGACTTCGACGTCGTCGTGGAGATCCCGCAAGGCAGCCGCAACAAATACGAGATGGACCACGAGCGCGGCCGGATCCGGCTGGACCGGCTGCTGTTCACCTCCACCCGCTACCCCGCGGACTACGGCTTCATCGAGGAGACCCTCGGCGCGGACGGCGAGCCCCTCGACGCCCTGGTGCTCGCCGGTGAGCCGACCTTCCCCGGGGTGGTCATCCGGTGCCGCGCGATCGGGATGTACCGGATGAGGGACGAGCAGGGCGAGGACGACAAGGTGCTGTGCGTGCCCGCGAACGATCCACGCCATGAACACATGAGAGATCTGCGGCACTTGCCCGAGTACGACCGGCTGGAGATCCAGCACTTCTTCGAGGTCTACAAAGAGCTCGAACCCGGCAAATCCGTCGACAGTGGAGCGCGCTGGGCCGACCGCGCGGCGGCGGAGGCGGAGATCGCCGCGTCGGCCGGGCGGGCGGCCGCCGCGAAGGCGGGGCAACAGCGGCCGTAGATACGGTAGAAGGGGGCATGGCCCCCACGGAACGGCACTCCGACCGCGCGCCGACGGCGCCCCCTCGGCTGCCCGGCCCCCTCCTTCCGGCCCGGCCGGCACCCGAGGGCCGGGCGCCCGCGCGGATCCCGCCGCTCGCCGCCGTCGCGCTTCTCTACGGCCTCGCCCAACTCTGCTTCGCCGTCGCGCACATGAACCTCGGCTGGGACGAGACCGTCTATCTCTCCCAGGTCGACCCCCGACACCCCGCCGCGTTCTTCAGCGCCCCCCGCTCCCGGGGCATCACCTTCCTCGTCGCCCCCTTCGTCGCCGCGACGTCCTCCCCGCTCGCCCTGCGCGTGGTGCTCGTGCTGCTGTCGTCGGCGGCGCTGTACGGGGCGTTCAAGGTGTGGGAGCCGCTGCTCGGGCGGCTGCGGCCCGCGCTCGCGGCCGCGCTCTTCGGCAGCCTGTGGATCACCGTGCTCAGCGGCCCGCAGGTCATGCCGAACCTCTGGGTCGCGCTGACGGCCGTCGCGGCCGTCGGCTGGTTCCTGCGCGCCCGTGACGGCGGCCGCCGCCGGGCCCTCACCGGCCTCGCCCTCTCGCTGGCCGCGGCCACCCTCTTCCGCGCGCCGGACGGTGTCTGGCTCGCCCTGCCGCTGCTCGCGGTCTGCGCCGCCGTGCCCGCCCGGCGGCGCCCCGGCACCGTGGCGGCCGTCCTCGGCGGGCTCGCGCTGGGCGGGGCGCAGTGGGCGGTCGAGGCGTACGTCCGCTTCGGCGGGATCACCCGGCGGCTCGACATCTCCAGCGACACCGAGGGCGGCATGGGCGCCCACCTCGGCGGCGGGCTGTCCGCGGCGTACCGCGGGCTCGGCGGGCCGCTGCTCTGCCGCCCCTGCCGCATCGCCGCGCCGCCGCTCACCCACTCGCTGTGGTGGCTGCTGCTCCCCGTCCTCCTCGCCGCGGCCTGCGCACTGGCGCTGCGGGCCCGCCACCACAGGGCCGTGACCCTGCTGCCCGTCGCCTGCGCGCTGTCGCTCGCCGTGCCCTATCTGCTCCTGCTGGACTACTCCGCACCGCGCTTCCTGCTGCCCACGTACGCGCTGGCCGCGCTGCCGGTGGCCGGTCTCGCGGCCCAGGCGCTCCGGTCCGTGCGCGGCGGCCGGGCCCGTACCGGCGCGGCCGCGCTGCTGTGCGCGGTGCTGGCGGCGCACCTCGCCGTCCAGCTCGGGGAGTTGCGGGCGAACACGGCGGACGCGCGGGACACCACCGTGCGCTACCGCCGCGCCGCGGACGGCCTGGAGCGACTGGGCCTGCGGGCGCCGTGCCTGGTCAGCGGGCCACGGGCGCAGCCGATCGCGTACGAGGCGGGGTGCGCGTCCGCGCAGACGATGGGCAACAACCGGTCGACCACGACGGCGGCGCTGGAGCGCGCCGCCGCGCGGGAGCCGATGGCCGTGCTCTACGACCCGGGCGACGGCTATCTGCCGCCGTACGCGCGCGGCTGGCGGCCCCACCCGCTGCGCGGCACGGACTGGGTGGCCTACGTAGCGCCGTAGCCGGGCCCGGACCGCGCGGGCGGGCGGGCTACGCCTCCCGCAGGAGTGCCGTCAGGTCCGCGTCCAGATCGAGGCGCGCGGCTTCCGCGCCGGCAGGGACGAGGGCGTAGGAGCGGGCCAGGAAGCGGCGGAGTTCGGCCGTGGCGATCTGGACCATCGCGATCCCCTCGGGGGCGTGGAACTCCAGCACGGTGCGGTCCGGGCCGCACGGCCAGATGTGCACGTCGCCTCCGCCCGCCGGGGAGATGAGCCCGCACGCCAGGAGTTCGCGCGCGAAGGCCCATGCCACGTCCGCCCCGTCGAGGGACGCCACGGGAGGAAACGCGATATGCACCGCGAAGGGGTCGGAGGGCACGTAACGGAGCTGCGCGGGAACGGCGCGGTCCTTCGGGGCCGATGCGATCAGCCGTGCCTGGACAGCCTGGTCGATGACGGTGGACAACGCGTGCTCCCTTGCGGTCGGTATGGGGTGGTGCGGGTCCGTGCCTCTCTCTGCTTCTTCTGGAGAGACGGCGGATCGAATACGTCAGCCGCACGAATCCGATGTGACCTGCGTCACCCCCTCTTGCGGCCCCCTTGTGGTCAGTGCTGGACCGGCAGCACGGCGAGCACTTCCCAGCCCCCGCCCGGCACCGGCCCCGCGGTCAGCGAGCCGCCGATCGCGTCGGCCCGCTCGGTGAGGCTCACCAGCCCCAGCCCGCCGCTGTCCTCGGGCGTGCGGCGGGTGTGCTGCGGGCCGCGGCCGTCGTCGCGCACGGAGACGAACAGGCGTGGGCCCGCGTCCCGGAGCTCCACCTCCACGGACGAGGCGCCGGGGCTGTGCTTGGTGACGTTGGCCAGGGCCTCGGTGACGATGCGGTGGACGGAGGCGGCCAGTTCGGGTGCCAGCCCGGCGTCGAAACAGGGGTCGACGTGCAGGGAGGCGCGCGGGGCGCCGCTCGCGCGGGAGAAGTCGTCGACCAGCTCCGCGATCCGGTCCAGGCCGGGCAGCGGCTCCCGGTGGGCCTCGTCCTGGTGGAGCACGCGCAGCAGCCGCCTGGCGGTGGTCATCGCCTCGCCGCCCGCCTCCTCGATGTCCCGCAGCGAGGCCGCGACCCGTTCGTCCCTGGCCAGCGAGCCGGTGGCCTTCGCCAGCAGGGTCATCGCGGCGACGTGGTGCGAGACGAAGTCGTGCAACTCTCCCGCCAGCTCCAGCCGTTCGGCCTCCCGGGCGGCGGCCACGGCCCTGGCGCGCTCGACGTCGCGGTAGCGCAGGCACAGCCCCAGCGCGGCGACCCCGGCCACGACGAGGGAGTAGGCGACCACGGTGGTGCTCAGCGCGTCGGCGTCCCGTACGGGCGCCGCGAGCACGCCGGCGGACAGGGCGATCCCCAGCGGCACGCCGGCCCGCACGGGCGTCCGCCAGGCGACCAGCGCCAGCAGGACGAGCAGCGCCGCGCCCTCGGTCAGCCCCCACACGGGCATGTGCGCCCCGACGGTCAGCAGATAGCCGGTCGCCGACCAGGAGACGGTGGCGGCCGCCACCGCGCGGACGGCGAGCGGGGCCCAGGGCAGGACGCACGCGGCGACCAGCAGACCGGCGCACCAGACCACCAGATGCGCGTGGTGCCCCCCTGCCGGGCCGGAGTACGAGGCACCCCGGCTCAGCAGCCGCCCCTCGGCCATCCACAGCCCGCAGAGCCCGGCCAGCAGCCACCCGTGGCGGCGGCCCCGCCGGAGGGCGGGAGGGCGGTCGGGGGGCGAAGGCAGGGTTATGGGGGTCATGCATTCACGTTATGAGCGGCCCCCGGGCCGGGGGATCGCCCTTACAGCCACCCGCCATGGGCCAAAAGGATGAATCTTTGACTGTTCAGGACGGCAGCTCCTGGCGGTAGGTCTCCAGCGGCGGCGCCGTCTTCGTCGCGATGAACTCCGTGATCGAGTATTCGCACACCCCCGCGACGGTGAACGGGTCGCTCTGCGTGATCTCCTCGATCTTCGCCCGGTCGTCGCCGAGGGCGATGATGACCCCGCCGTCGCGCGGGACCTTGCGCCCGGAGGCGATGAAGACGCCCGAGGCGTAGTGCGCGTCGAGCCAGGCGACGTGCTCGGCGAGGGCGGCGTCGATACGCTCGATCGGCGCGATGTAGGTCAGCTCAAGTACGAACATGATCCACAGGCTACGCTCGCGGCCCCGCCGACGCCTCGGCACACCCGGCCGGTAGCGTGAGGCCCACCATGAGCGACACACCTGACGAGCCGCCCGCGGGCTGGCCCACGACCGAGGCGGAAGCGGCCGCCGTCCAGGACGAGTTGCGGGGCCGGGTGGTGCGGGACGAGCCGGGCCCCTCCCCCGACTCGCCTCTGATCGCCGTCGGCGTGGACGTCGCCTACGACGACGAGCGGGACCTCGTCGCCGCGGCGGCCGTCGCGCTCGACAGCGGCACCCTGGAGGTCGTGGCCGAGGCCACGGCGGTCGGCCGCGTCGCCTTCCCGTACGTCCCCGGGCTGCTCGCCTTCCGTGAGATCCCCACCGTCCTGGCCGTGCTGGACCGGCTGCCGGTCACCCCCGGGCTGGTGGTCTGCGACGGCTACGGGCTCGCGCACCCGCGCCGCTTCGGCCTGGCGAGCCACCTCGGCGTCCTGACGGACCTGCCGACGATCGGCGTCGCCAAGAACCCCTTCACCTTCCGCCACGCCGAACCGGGGCCGCTGCGCGGTGACACCTCGCCGCTGCTGGACGGCGACGAGGAGGTGGGCCGCGCCGTGCGCACCCGGGCCGGTGTGAAGCCGGTCTTCGTGTCGGTCGGCCACCGGGTGAGCCTCGACCACGCCTGCGGGTTCACCCTGCGGCTGGCACGTGACTTCCGGCTGCCGGAGACGACGCGGGCGGCGGACGCGCTGTGCCGTACGGCTCTGCGCACGGCGTCCGCGGATCTGTAGACCGGCGGGGCTCAGTCCCCCGCGGACGAGCTCGAATGCGCCGCGGGCCGCCGGTCGCGGCCGCACGCGGCGAAGCCGGCCCGGCCGGAGCCCGGGGCGGCCCGCCACAGCCGCGACGGGGTCGCACCCGAAGGCCCGTGGCCCGCGCGTCCCGGCCCTTCCGGGACGGGACCGCGCGCCGCGGGCAGGGAGGCCGGGCCGGAGGGCGCGCGCTCCGCGTCTCGCGCCGTCAGCGTGATCACACCACTCGCGGCCACCGCGCCGGCCACCGCGGCCAGCACCCCGCCGGCCGGTCCGTAGCGGAAGCCCTCGCCGAGCACCGCTATCCCTATCGCGGCGGCGACCGCGGGGTTGACGACGGTGAGCGTGGCGAGCGGGGCGGCGAGGCCGGCGCCGCGGTAGGAGGTCTGGGAGAGCAGCAGTCCGGCCGAGGCGAAGACCACGACGCCGACCAGCACCAGCGGCAGGGAGCCGGTCTCGTGCGAGGTCCAGTCCTCGGCGGCGGCCTTGGTGAAGACGGAGCCCAGGCCGAACGCGACACCGGCCGCGGAGGCCAGCACCACGCCCCGCGCGGCCGGGCGGTGCACCCAGCGCGCGGCGACCATGAGGACGACGACGGCGCCGAGCCCCGCGGCGGCGAGCACGGGTCTCGCCCCGTCGTCGAGGAACTCGGTGCGCGGGGGCCCGGTCAGCGTCAGCAGCGCGACCAGCCCTCCGGTGGCAAGCAGCGCGCCGCGCCAGCCGACGGCGCCGACAGGCCTGCGGGCGAACACCGCGGCCATCGGCAGGGCGAAGACGATCGTGAGCGCGCCCAGCGGCTGCACGAGGCTGAGCGGGCCGTAGGCCAGGGCCAGCACGTGCAGCCCGGCACCCACTCCGGTCAGCCCCACGGCACCCCACCAGCTCGGGTGGCGCAGCGGACCGCAGGCCCCACCCGCGCTGGTGGTGGCGACACGCTCCTGCACGATGGCGGCGCCCGCGTAGCAGAGAGCGGACACCAGACACAGCAGCACCGACATCACCAGCGAGCTCACGTCACCCCTCGCCGGTCCGTCCCGAAGCCCTTCATACCTCCACCATGCCTCGGCGGGCCGTGCACGTCGTCGTACCTGAGAACGGACTGCCGGGTACTACAGATGGAGTACGGGTCCACAGGCACACGTAGGGGCCACCCCGAGGCGCCCCCGACACCCCTGAATGCCCTTTCCTTTTTCTTTCCGCGCGGAATGGGCGCCGGAATCCATGGAATTCCGGCGCGGGCGGCGGGAATCCGCGATTACGGAGCAATGGATTCCCTATGCGGCCGGGAGCGTGGCTGCATGCCGCCTGCCTGCTTAGTGGTCTGCGTCGTAAATCCTTCGGGGGTTGACTTCGGTGCTGCTTGTAGGCGTGCTCGCACTCAGCTGTTGAGGGCGGTGAGGTGGAGG